>JAQWDG010000285.1 GCA_028705545.1 Methanoregula sp.
TACCGGCATGGACACTGCCATGGCACAGGGCAATGCAGGGATGGGCGCACAGGTGCAGGAGGATCTGAGCACGCCGGCGCTTCCGGGGCTCGTGCGCGTACGGCGCCCGGCCACGCTCTCCGTTCAGGACGCAGTTGCCGCCTATTCCCGGGACCCCGGGGTGCTCTACGCGGAACCCAATTACCGGGTCATCACCCTGACAAGCAGCAGGGGGATGCAGCCAGCACAAACCTCCGCAGGGCATCCCGATGCCCCGGTGATCCCGGATGACCCGGAGTTTACGGGCCAGTACTATCTCCGTAATACCGGGCAGGCCGTGTCCGGGATAAACGGGACGCCGGGCGCGGACATCAACGCAACCGCAGCATGGGGGATCAGCACCGGCTCCGGCCGCGTGATCGTCGGGATCGTGGACACCGGGATCAATACAAGCGCCCCGGATCTTGCCGAAAACCTCTGGGAAAACCCGGAGACGGGAGGGAACGGGGCAAACTTTACCGGGGGGGCAGACAATGAGCTGGTCACCGATACCGCAGGCCATGGCACCGGGGTGGCGGGAGTCCTTGGTGCGGTCACCAACAACAGCGCCGGGGGTGCGGGGGTGGCATGGCATCTCCGGATCATGGCCCTCAAGGTGTTTGAAACAGGGGGTGGTGATGCCACGACAACAACCGACCTCATCCATGCCATCCGGTATGCCGATGCAGAGGGAGTCTCCATCAGCTGTTTTTCATGGATCAGCGCGGTGAAGTCCCGGGCACTCGAGGACGTGATGGGTGCATCCCCGGAACTGTTTGTCGCAGCCGCGGGAAACCTCGGCACCAGTAATGATGCGACCCCTTATTACCCGGCGGCGTACCGTCTCCCTAATCTTATCACGGTCGCTGCCACGGACCAGAACGACCGGCTCGCACCGTTTTCAAATTACGGGCTGGCCTCTGTCGACCTTGCTGCCCCAGGCACCGGCATCCTCGTGTATGCCTGCGACGATCCCGGGAACGGGACGGTGACCTGCGGATACTATCACGCAGACGGGACCTCGATGGCCGTCCCGCAGGTGGCGGGAGTGGCGGCGCTCGTAAAATCCGTCAACCCGTCCCTGACAGCGCCGCAGATAAAAACCATCATACTCACCAGTACAGACGTCCTGCCCTCCCTTACCGGCAAAGTAAACACGAGTGGCAGGCTGGATGCGTACAAAGCGGTGCTCGCGGCGCAGGACACACTCTGAAGCGTACGGCCGGATCGCTTCAGGCTGCCAGGCTCAGGTTCAGCCCGTACTTTTGGACCAGCGGCTGCAGTGCGGGATCGTCCGATGCCCGCAGTCCGCTTCCGGTATAGCGCCCGGATTTGGTGAGCCGGATAAACTCCCGGGCGTCCAGGTACTCCTCGGAGACCGAATCAAAGGAAGCGCCATCGGAGACAGGGTAGATGTCAGGGACGCCGGCCAGTCTCCCGCCGCCATTGTAGAACTCCTGGTCGTCGGTCACAATCAGGGGGATCGTGGTCTCGACAAAGGCGTACCCGCTGTTATTGTACGCGTACGCGGCGGGGCTTTGTATCCCCAGTACCATGTGGTTATCGCTGGAAAAGTCAAGGAGAGCAGTGCCGTATCCCAGCCTTTGCAGGAGGGAGGCGAGCAGCACCGCTTTCTCGTCGCAGAGCCCGTTGTCATCGGAGAGGATCATGACGGGATACCGCATGCTCCCGTTTCCCCTGCCGGATGACGGGTGATACCCGTAGGGGATCTGCTGGACAAGGCTGATGGCAATGCGGGCCTGGTCGTCCCGGACCGGGGTCTTTGCCCGGATGGCATTTACCAGGGCATCTAATGTCTCGTTCTCGTCCGGTTCATTGACCATGTTCAGGTAGAAACGGGAAAAGACCTCGTGGGTGCAGGGGACAGTCGCATTATCGGGACTGCACATCTCCGGCGGCACTTCAGCGGCGAGCTCGCTGTACATAGCAGAAGAGAGGCTGGCGTTGACCGTGCCGGTCTCTCCCCGCAGGACATAAGGAAACGATCGGGTGACAAGCCCGGTCCTGTTCTCTTCGGGAAAGGTAAGTGAACTCCCTGGTGCTGCCTGCGGCTCTGCTGCACGTATCGTCCCGTTGCTGCCCGGTGCCGTTACCGGCAGGATGGCGGATTGGCCGGTACTATTGGGGATTCCGGTGAAGTGTGGGGCCCTCGCGCAGATTGCTACAAGCAGCAGCACAACAACCAGAAGTATCGCAAGGGCCAGGGCAGAGCGTTTTACCCCACTATTTCCCGCCCCGGCCACGGTCCACCTCACCACTCACCAATGCCGTCCTTTATTAAACAATGCCCGGGTGTCGCCACCGGTTTCCGTAACAACTGTGTCATCATTTCCCGGGGGAAATTTTCCGGCTCCCTGATGCCTTGACCGGGATTTCGCGGAGCATGCCGTTGATCCTCGCACACGTACCTGATGCAGCCCGTCGGGTCACGCAGTCGGCTTCGATAAAAACCACCTTTTCTTTCCCGGCCCGGAGCCGGAACCGGATCCCCCGGGCGGTTCCCTCCCTGAGGGCCGTATCAAGACCGGCCATGACCCTGGTTTTGTCCTCCGGTACGGCAAGATCGGAAAGCGGCCTGCCGTAGAGCTTGTCCGGCACCAGTCCCAGCTCCGCGATCCGGGGGCTGATATACGTGATCAGACTGCCTGCATCGGTGGCAAAAACGATATCCGGCAGGTGCTCCACGAGATCCCGGTACATCTCCCCCTCCACCCGCAGCGCCATCTCCCGTTTCTTATTCTCCGTGATATCCTGGCTGATTGCCATCATGCCGTGAGAACC
>JAQWDG010000040.1 GCA_028705545.1 Methanoregula sp.
TTGTCCTCAATGGCACGCTCGACAAGGCTCTGGACGACAGTACCGACTGTGCCGGTCTTGCCGTTCTTCTTGACGAGGTCGTAGACGATGTTGTTGGCGTTTAAGCCCTGGTATGCGTAGAGAAGCAGCTGTGCACGCTCGAACGGGCCGATTGCTGCGCCCATTTCGAACTCCCCGGCCTGCTCGAAGGTTGCGGCGAGTGCTGCACCCTGCATGGCATTCCGGTGGGTCATCATGACTGCGTGGTTTGCCTGGATGTTACGGAGAGCGTACCCGAGACCTTCATTGTTCTGCGGGATGGACAGGATCGAGACAACGTTGCCTCCCTGCATGTCCATGGTCTGCGGGTAGGTACCCCAGACTGCGCCCTTGACGTATGCGCCGTCGAACATTCCAATCTTGTACTGTTCGAGGAGTGCATAGGTTGTGGCTGCTGCAATGCTCGTGGTGGTTGCATCGTAGGTTGCTGCTGCCTTGATACGGGCAGACGGAACCTCGACAAGGAGCATCTTGCCGCCGGCGACCTTGGTGATCTTGGTGTCGTCGCCATCGGTAACCTGGATCATTTCCTTGATCTTGGCTGAGATAGCGTCTGCATCCTTGACAACACTGCAGTCGAGGCTGCGGCCGAGGATCTGGTTGGACTTGCCGCCCATCTTACCGGTCTTGAGTGCTGCCTCGATACCGGCAAGGTTGACTGCCGCCGTCCTCTTGGTGAGGTCGATGAGTTCAAGAGCGCCCTTGTTGGTCAGCGGGCTGATCTTGTCAAGCGTGACGTTGCTCTTTAAGAGCTTACCCTCATCGTCGTAGAGGTCGATTGTATCCTTATATTTTGCCATGTAATTTCCTCCGAAATTCTTGGATTCTGAACGGTACAGTACTGGCACTGAACAATGGTTGTTACTAACAGGAACACTGGTTATGAATGAAAGTCACTATTGCACGTCCCCTAGATTGGGACATTGAATAATTCCCAATTTCCCCTTATAAGCGTTCCGATTTTGTACGGGAAATCTTTTTTATATATCTCCGGTGATAGTTTGTAAAAGTGAAGATACGTTCAAATATTACATAAAATGCGGTCTTTGTTTTTATACTATGTGTTACCAAAATAATTTCAGGTAATACCGAATCATATGTATTATTAAAAATTTTTCTATTTTTGAATGCGCTGCAGGGAAAAAAAGAATTGTCTGACAGGATCCGGGCAAAGGATCCTATTTTGAGGGGTTATTTCCTGAATTCTGTAATCGGGCTGGGGCCCAGTTCATTGATCGTCCTTACAACGTCGGTAATGACCGCTGCCCACTTTGCACCTTCGGATGCAGAGACAAACGTCATCCGGAACCGGCGGTCGTCAAGCCCGATGCTCTTCATGAGTCTCTTGACCATGAACATTCTCTTTGCTGCCTTGAAGTTGCCTTCAAGGTAGTGGCAGTCTCCAAAGTGGCAGCCGGAGATAAGCACCCCGTCCGCCCCGTCGGCAAATGCCTTGAGGACGAAGAGTGAGTCGAACCGTCCGGTACACATCACACGGATGATCCTGACATCAGGTGGGTACTGGATACGGCCACCGCCGGCAAGATCGGCACCTGCATAGGAGCACCAGTTGCAGACCATTCCGAGGATCTTGGGTTTCCACACTTTGTTGTCAGCCATTTTACTCTTCACCTCCGAGCAGGAACGCATCTATCTGTGCAACGATCTGCGGGGTTGCAAAGTGCTGCATCCAGATTGCACCGCCGGGGCAGAACCCGCCGCAGGTACCGCAGCCTTTGCATTTTGCCTCGGTGACCTGCATAACCGTCCGCCCATTCTTCTCGACAAGCGAGAGGGCGCTGTACGGGCAGAGGTTCACGCACATGCCGCAGCCTGCGCATTTCTCTTCAATGCACTGGGCGAAGTACGGCTCGAGTTCGACCTCTCCCATGTGGATCGGGATACTTGCTGCCGATGCCGCACCTTCTGCCTGAGCTACCGTGTCAGGGATATCTTTTGGGCCCTGGCAGACACCGGCAAGGAACACACCGGCTGTGGTGGTCCCGCACGGGTTAAGTTTCGGATGGGCTTCAAGCAGCCAGCCATCCTGGGAACAGGAAACACCGAAGAGTTTGCGGGTCCGGTTTGTATCCGCCTTGGGTTCGATTGCTGCTGCAAGGACAACGAGGTCTACTTCCATATCGACCGGGCGGTCGAGAAGGGTGTCGTCTGCGTACACGTGGAGGTTCTTTGTCTTGGGGTCTTCGAGGATGTTTGCCACACGGCCGCGGATGAATTTTGCACCTTCGTTCTGGATACGGTAGTAGAACTCTTCGTACATCTTACCGAACGACCGGATATCCATGTAGAAGATGTAGGGTACACATCCCGGTATCTTCTCGACGATCTGGTGGGCGTGCTTCAGCGAGTACATGCAGCAGAACCGTGAACAGTACGGCTTGCCGATACCGGTGTTGTCTCGGGATCCTGCGCAGAGCACGAATGCAACGCGCATCGGGGTCTGGCCGTCGCTCGGACGAACCAGGTGACCGCCGGTCGGGCCGGACGCACAAATGAGCCGCTCGAATTCGAGGCTCGTGATGACATTCTCGTACCGTTTGTATCCCCATTCCTGTTTGTTCTCGATGGGGAAGATATCGTACCCGGTGGCGAGGATGACCGTCCCGACTTTGACCTTGATAAACTCGTCCTGCATGTTGAGGTCGATGGCCCGCTTCTCGGGACCACAGGCAGTCACGCAGAGACCGCACTTGACACAGGCGTTAAAGTCGATGGTGTAGATAAGGGGGACGACCTGTGGGTGGTTGATGTAGATCGCCTTTCTCGGTTTCATGCCGACTTCGAAGACGTTGGGCTTGATGACCGGGCAGACTGCATCGCAGTCACCGCAGCCGTTACAGCCGCCGCCGACGATCCCCTTTGCTGCCGCTTCCTTCGGGGTCATCACACCGCGTGCCTTTTTCTTTATCGTGACCTCGAAGTTACCGATGTACCCTTCGACATTCTCCACCTCTGACCAGGTCATGAGCTCGATCTTTTCGCTCCTGCCGACATCCACCATCTTCGGGGTTAAGATACACTGGGAGCAGTCGAGTGTCGGGAAGGTCTTGTCGAGCTGGGACATGCGTCCGCCGATGCTCATATCGGATTCGATGAGGTAGGTCTTGATCCCTGCTGCTGCAAGGTCAAGGGATGCCTGCATCCCGGCGACACCGGCGCCGACTACCATCGCTGCCGGTTCAACCGGCACAGACTTCGGGAAGAGATCCTGAAGGAGTGCAGCCTTTGCAACCGCGATCCTGACTGCGTCCTTTGCCTTTTCGGTCGAGCCTTCGCGATCGTGCATGTGCACCCACGAATTCTGGTCACGGATGTTGGCCATCTCGAACCGGAACGGGTTGAGGCCTGCATCTTTTGTTGCAGTCCTGAAGGTCGGTTCGTGGAGACGGGGCGTGCATGCAGCAACGACGACACCGGTCAGGTTGTTCTCTTTTACCGCCTTTTGAATGAGCGTCTGCCCGGGCATCGAGCACATGTACTTGTAGTTGTCAACATAAGCCACGTGGGGGATGGTCTTGGCATAGTCCTGGACTGCCTGGATATCCATCGACCCGGCGATGTTGGTACCGCAGTGGCAGATGAAGACACCGATCCGGGCATCCTTCTGTGTGGTGGCACCGGGAGCTGCGACTGCATTCTGGGCAGCCGGTGCGGGAGCCGCTGCCTGCTTTTTGACTTCCTGTTTTACGGGAGCCACTTTTTTTGCCTCCTGCTTCTTGGTCTCGGTCTTTTTGGTAGTAGTTTTCTTCTTTTCGACCATCATTACCACCTCTAGAGCACCTTCTGCAGGAACGGCTCGCAGCTGATTGCGTGGAGATCCAGACCAAGCTCCTGCGGGCTCATTCCCTGCGCAAGGCCGAGCAGCTCGCAGAAGTGCAGTACTGGCAGATCATAGCTGATACCGAATTTCTCCTTGATCTCGATCTGACCGCGGTCAAACTGGAGCTGGCAGAACGGACATATGTTGGTCAGTGCGTCGGCTTTTGCCTCCATGATGTTGATCATTTTCTCGTTGGTGATATCGAGAGAGTGAACAATATCGTATCCGCGGACACCGCCACCGGCACCGCAGCACTGCATCTTGTTGCGGTACTCGACAGGTGTTGCACCAATCGCTGCAACCAGCTCTTCCATCCAGGACGGGTGCTCGGTGTTGAGCATGATGCTCTTTTCGAACTCACGGTCCTTGTGGGGCTTGGTGAGGTGGCAGCCGTAGTGAACGGCGATACGGGCACCGGTCATGGGGGTGACGACGCTGTCCCTTACCTTGTTTACACCCACGTATTTTTCGTTGTAAAGGAGTTCCGCGATGTGGTAGACATTGCAGGTGCCCTTGTACTCCATGTCGATCTCTTTTAAGACCTCGTTGACGCCATCGCGGAGATCCTTGTTGTGCTTGAGCTTGTGGTTGACTTCCCAGATCGACTTGTAGCAGCCATTGCAGAGCAGTGCAATATCCATCTTCATCTGTTCGGCAAGGACAAGGTTTCGGGCTGCCATTGCATACCAGACATTGAGGTCGATTGCCCCAAATGCGCCTGGTGCCGGGCAGCAGCTGGCTCCCTTGAGAGGAACAAGATCGATACCCAGTTTCTTGCAGGTCTTGATTGCTGCCGATTCGCATCCCGGGTAACGGTTTGGTGCAATACAGCCCAGATAGAATGCGAACGTGTGGTTGGCTTTGGATTCTGACATGGTTGTTTATCCCTCCCGTTCCTTGACAATCCTGTCAGCATTTTCCTTCATATGGTAGTGATCCAGAATTTTTCTGATCCCTGGCATGTATTCGGGATACATATGCGTGGTCGGCGGGTCACGGGTGAGCCCGAGTTTTTCACGGGCTGCACGGTTGACATCGTTGTTGGGCACACCATGACCGGTTTTGTAGATAGCCTGAACAGTCTTGAGGAAGTTCACCGGCACGATATCGTGAGTGAACGCGATATTCCTCATCGCCATGATAACATCGGTCGGTGCAATATCACGCGGGCACCGGTCGGTGCAGCTGTAACAGGTGGTACACAGCCAGAGATCCGGGTCGGTCAGTGCTTCGTTTTCGAGACCGAGCACGGCCCTCCTCATGAACTTGCGGATACGGTAGGAGCTCCTGGGTGCCGATGGGCACGAGCCGGTACAGGTACCGCACTGGAAACACATATGTGCCATTGTCCGTGAAATTTTCTCTATCCTGTTTACAAAATCGGGTGTCGAGTCTTCACGGTAAAACCGCTGATCCTTGAGTTTCTTCTCCAGCGCTTCCGGGTAACCTTTTGTTCTTGCCATGCTGCTCCCTCACGCCTTCTCCATTATTTTAATGCTGACCTGTCCGGGAATGCCTTCCTTTACCCTCGAGGTCCTCTTGGTGCAGAGCTTCTCCTTGATCTTCTTGAAGAGATCGGTCTCCGTGCCTTTCACGCGGATGCCGGTCCTGTGGAGAACAATGATGTCCTCACCCGGACAGGCATTCACGCAGGCGCCACAGAGAATACAATAATCCTTATTGACCGCGATGTTGGCCTCAATATTGTGCCCCATCTCGGCTGCCGGCTTCTCGCTGGGGAGATAGATGGCGTTTGCCGGGCAGATCTCCGCACAGGTCGAGCAGCCGCCAGGGCATTTCTCGGAGTGGAATTCGATGTCTCCTTCGAAGATCTTCTCGACGGTAATTGCCTCGGACGGACAGTTCTTCGCACACCATCTGCAGGTGCAGCAGTTGTCCTTTTCGATGGTAACCTTGCCCTCGACTTTGTCGGAGATGACCTCGCGCTCGACTGAGATAGCCTCGGTGGGACATGCCTCGACACAGATCTTGCAGGCGTTGCATTTTGCCTCGTCCCAGATCACGTCGCCTTCGACCTTGCCGATCTCCGGGGAGAACTCCTTGTGCTTGACGACAAGTGCCGGGCAGAGTGCACCGCACAGTCCGCAGACCGTACACTTCTCCTTGTCTACGGTAAATGTCGTCTTGGTCTTGATAGCCGTGTGACGTTCTTTTCCACCGGCGACCGGTCCCTTGTAGGTTCCTTCAAAGGCAGGGACATCCCTGTTGATGGCGTCGCGGGGGCAGACCTCTTCGCAGGTCGTGCACCGTACACACTTCTCGTCATCGATCTCTGCCTTCATATCGTACTGCGGGAATCCTTCCTTCTCTAAGATAGGAAGCCGCTCCTGATTGTCGACCTTCAGAGTCATCGCGTTGAAGGGGCACATGATGACACAGACACCACAGTACGAGCACTTAGTCTCGTCCACATCGATTGGTGCTGCGTAATTGATTGCCCCCCGACGGGCTGCACCTACAAGTCCGAGGACGATTGCTTCCTCGGGACATGCATCGGCACAGATACCGCACCCAGTGCAAGCCTCTGAGTTGAGAATCAGGTTGTTCACGTTCTGAAGGAGCCGCTGCTCCATCACAACGTTGACACCATCCTTCTTTTTGGAAAACTTTGGAAACAATGCCATGAAATAACCCTCACGCTGTTCCGCTATTGCACCTTTGCCTCTGCTCTGGTTTCCCGGAGCCCTGTCAGCCTGATACTATCGTGCAGACATACCCGGAAACACACACCATTACCGGTGGCTGCCGGATCATCGGTATGATCTCCCGGAACATCCACAGGACATGCAACAACACAATTGCTACAGCTGGTACCCTGTCCCCACTCGCAATGTACTGCACATGCCATGGATTCACGCACCAGCTATGATCGATTTCAAAATCGATTATCAAAAGAGTGGTGGAAGAATCTAGATAAATGTTCTGAAATCTATCGCGGCAGGAGAGGCGTTTTATTATTCCATTAAAATTGTTCTTTATATGCGATCAGGTCATATCAAATTAAAGTACTAAACTTTTTCGTAATATCCGCCTGCGCTTTCAACAGGGGGATTTTGCCGGAACAAAATAAGAACATTTATTCGGTAGTAGTCATGGTACTTTTGGTATACCGGAGGTTATGTAATAATGGAAATCAACGGCGTTACAATCGATGACACCTATGCAGAAGCATTCCCCACCTGGGTCTGCCGGGTGATTATTACTGCAGTGACAAAAGACTGGGCAATCAAGGCAGCAACCGAGGCAACTGGGTTTGCAACATCCGCTATCGGATGTCCCTGCGAAGCCGGGATCGAATCGGTCCTTTCCGGGAGCGAGACTCCTGACGGAAGACCGGGCGTTGCAATCCTTATCTGTGCCAGCAAGAAGAAACTCAAAGAGCAGGTCGTGGAACGCCTCGCCGAGTGCGTCCTGACCGCACCGACAACGGCAGTTTTCAACGGTATCACCACGGCCGAAGAGAAGATCCCGGTAAAACTTCACTTCTTCGGTGACGGGTACGAGTACCAGAAGGAAGTCGGGGGCCGGAAGTGCTGGGCGATCCCGATCATGAACGGCGAGTATATCGGGGAAGAAGAGTTCGGTATCGTCAAGGGTGTGGCCGGTGGCAACTTCTTTATCATGGGCGAGAACCAGATGGCAGCCCTCACGGCAGCCCAGGCAGCATCGGATGCAATTGCCGAGGTTAAAGGAGTCATCACCAGTTTCCCAGGCGGTGTTGTAGCGAGCGGTTCAAAGGTTGGCAGCCTGAAGTACAAGTTCATGGTTGCAACAACGAACGAGAAGTACTGCCCCACTCTCCGCGAGAAAGTGGCAGACAGCAAGATCCCGGCCGGTGTCAAGGCAGTGTACGAGATCGTTATCGATGGTATTGACGAGAAGAGCGTTGCTGCGGCAATGGGTGCCGGTATCAAGGCAGCCGTCCATGTCCCGGGTGTGAAATTTATCTCGGCCGGCAACTTTGGCGGGAACCTCGGCCCCTTCAAGCTCGAGCTCAAGAACGTTATCTGATCGTTTCCCCATCCCTTTTTTTATGCAAAATTTCCTGCAGTCATCGGATCCTATAAATAATGTTATTGCCGAATATCTTGTTAACGAAAATTTCGGCGATAACGATGATCACCCTCAGACCCGACGATGTAAAGCAGCGGTTCGGACCGCTTTTTTCCCGAAAATTCCTTGTGATGGTTGATGAAAAGGCAGGCCTTGCAGAGATTATCGAGCAGTGCCAGGCCCGCGGGACGATCGAGTGGGATGCAATGAACCGCCGCCGGGCAGGAGGGGCGGTTGCCGCATGTGCCGTCGAAGGCAGTACGATGACGATCCGGGCACGCCTTGGAAAGCACCCGGTCAATTTCGGGGCTGCGGCATCAACGATCGGCGGCCAGGCGCTGGAAGGGGTCGAGGTGAACGGGGACGAGGTTATCACCTCGTGGGAAGGCATCGCCGGGGCCGGCGTCGGTATCGCAGCCTGCCTCCCCCAGGCACCGGGTGTAATCCGGGCTGAATATCCCTCGGAAGACGATCTCAAAGTTGGCGGAGCCCGTACCAACCATGTCAGGATAGTTTCCCCCCGGTACGAGAAGGTCTCGTTTGGGATCGATGATACGGATACAAAGACCGAGGGTGCAACCTGGGTGATGGCCTTAAAGTGTGCCGAGGCCTGCCATATCGAGGGTGTGGAATTTTTAAACATGCGCCTCGTCCAGCTCAACCCGAAAGTCCCGAATAAGACGACAAACTGCGTTGGATCGGCCCTGAATTTTGCCGCCCGTCCCGCAAGCATCCAAAAACTCAGAGAGTTTGTCTGCTCGTTTGTCGCGGAGCATACCGTTTCAAAAGATACCGGGATTGCGTTCCTGCAGGGAATCGGGATGGAGACGGATTCACCATACCTGAAGGCGATCAAGACCGAGATTTTGACGGTGGACCTGGCAGAGAAGGAAGCCCAAAGACTCGGTATTGAATTCCTCGATACCAATGGGAGAAAAGGAAGGATCGGGGCGCTCGGCGCCGTATTGTGGGCGAACCGGGGCATCGAGGCTGCAGGTCTGTATGGTGAGCATCTCTGACCCCTACGTGATTCGGTACCCGCTGATCGTGGCGGTGGCCGACAAGTCCGGCGAAAAGGTCGAACTGGTCGAGTTCTTCGACTGCGTTGGCGGGGCGATGTGGACCCAGCACCACTATGCACAAAGCCCGCTGGTCGAACAGGTCCGGTGCGTGGGCGCAACCAGCCGGTACCTGCTCCGGCCCGGCACGGCCGATCTCGCCCTTCAGGGGTCAAAGTTCCCGGCAGGTATATCGGGCGTATCGGTAACAGAAAACGAGATCGCAGTCACCTATATCGGTATGGGCGGTGGAGGAGTCGGGGCCACTTCATGCCGTGCCGCAGCAAAAGGCGTGCTCCGTGAGCACTGCGATCCCTCCGGTGGGGGAAAGGTGGCGGGTGCTACTCTCTGGCTTCCCCGCCGCGAACGGCTGTTGATCGGTGTCGACGATACCGATACATGCGAGGCCGGGGCGACCTGGACGCTTGTCCACAATATTGCAAAAGCATTGGAGGACGAGCAGTCGGTGTACCTCTCCCACACGATCGTCCAGCTCTTCCCGGTGGTGTACCGGACCAGGAACTGCGTTGGCCTTGTTGCTGAGTTCGCAACAACCGAACCGGATCGCCTCGTAGAAAAGTTCCGGGGACTGCTCGAAAAGTATACCCTTTCCGATAAGACCGGGATGGCAGTCTACACCGGTTTCACCCCGTCTCCGGCCCTCCTTGAGTACGGCCGCCGGGTAAAACGGGGAGAGGTCAGCCCGGATCTTGTACGGAACCTCTCCGATCCTGCATTAACAATCGTCCTGAATGGCCGGGGCATTACCGGTGCCGTGGCGGCCCTGCCCTTTTATACCCGGTACGAGGAGGCACTTGAATTATGCAGTGGAACGAAGTAAAAGCCCGTCTTCTTTTTGCAGGATCTGCCCGGATCAGCGGCGAGCCTGCCGATGAATATATTGCAACATCCAGCGCCGGCCCGGGTGCCGGTGGCAAAGGTTCGGTTTTCTTTGCCGTGGGTGGCCACCGGGTCAAACTCTCTCTCAACACCTCATCGGCCACGGAGATCGTGCACCGGGGCGGCGGGGTTGCCGACCTGTATTTCGAAGGAACGCAGATCCCGGGCCGGCTTGTTCGTCCGGGTCTCCACTGCCCGGACCAGGCGTTTATTACGGTAACCGAGAGCTGCATCTTCTCCTGCAAATACTGCTCCGTCCCCCGTCTTGCCGGAAAGCGCAAGAGCATCGATGAGATCGTCGGGCTTGTCGAATCGGTCAAAGACCGGGTGAGTGCCATATCGCTTACGAGCGGTGTCAAAGGAAGCGTTGAGGATGAAGAGGCGTACATCTGTGATGTAATCCGGAACCTCACCCGGTTTGGCCTGCCCCTCGGTGTCTCCATCTACCCGACCCTTAATACCCCGGATCACCTGCATGCCCTTGGGGTTGCCGAGGTGAAGTTCAATATCGAGGCCGCAACCCCGGAACTGTTCCGTACGGTCTGTCCCGGCCTCGATTACGACCTGATCTGGCAGGTGCTTGACCGCTCTGTTGCGATCTTCGGGAAGGGCCGGGTCTTTTCCAATGTCATTATCGGACTCGGGGAGACCGATGCCGAACTTGCAGCCTGCATAGGGAAGCTGGTCTCGCACGGGGTGGTCCCGGTACTTCGTCCGCTCAACCCGGTTGCAGGATTTGCCGGTACGCCCCGCCCGTCACCGGAACGCCTCAAAGCAGCATATGTCGTCCACAGCAGGGCGCTTGCCGCTGCGGGGATCGATCCCCTCATGGCACAAACGATGTGTACGAACTGCGCCGGCTGTGACCTTGTGCCGGGGAGGGACTAGATGAAGGGCACACAGGCGCTTGCAGAGGCCCTGCGTGCCGGTACCGACCGGGTATATACAGTGCCCGGCTATCCCGTCACAGAGCTCGGGGAGCTTGTCGGGGCAGAGATGGTGATAAACGAGAAGACAGCGCTCGAATATGCCCTCGGCGATTCCCTTGCCGGGAAGCGGGCGGCGGTTATTGTCAAGAATGTCGGGGTGAACGCCTGCGCCGATCCCCTCTGCGAGGCAACCGTGCAGGGGCTTATCGGGGGAGTCCTTCTCGTTGCCGGTGACGATCCCGGAGCAAAGGGGTCCCAGACGGCCCAGGACTCCCGGTATTACGGGGAGCTCGCCGAGATCCCGGTGATAGAACCGGACGCATCGTCTTGTTTTTCCGGTGTCGAGGCAGCACTTGCAGCATCGGAAGCGTTCTCACGGGTGGCCATGATCCGGCTCACGCCGGAACTCATGGAAGCAGAGGCGAGCGGGCACCCCCTTCCCCGGGCGAACGGAAAAGGCCGGCTTGCCGATCCGGGATGGACGATGCACGGCCGGGTAATGGCGGCTGCATCCCTGTCCCGGTCCATGCAGGAATGGGCCTCATCCTCACCCCTCAACCGCTGGCAGGCGGGAACGATGGGAGCCGGGCCGGCACCCGGCGCGGGCAGGATCGTGACGGTCTACCCGCCTCCGACTCGTCTTGCAGGAGCTGGGGAGATACACGAGTACGGCAGGCCGTTTGTCGGCGACCACCGTGCAGTCTCCCTGCCCGAAGAGCAGGGACCACCGGAGTCGCGGAAAGGAAGGGGCTATTACAAGACCTTCTGTCGGGACTGCCCGTACCGACCTCTCCTTTCTCTCATGAAAGAACGTGGCATGCAGGTAGTCTGCGATGCCGGCTGCTCCGTGTACT
>JAQWDG010000286.1 GCA_028705545.1 Methanoregula sp.
TCGATCAGGCTGTTCACCTGGCCGGAAACGGCATGCTTATGCAATTCCCGGCTCGCAAAAGCCTTGCCCTCTTCAGCGACAAGATCCATAGTCTTTTTTCCCACGACTTCTTCCGGCAAATATCCCATGATATTTTTGATCTGGGGGCTGATGTACCGGAACTTTCCCTCCGGATCGATCTCCCAGATCATGTCCGGCGAAGTTTCCACAAGGGCACGGAACCTCTCCTCGCTCGTGCGGAGTGCCCGTTCCGTTGTCACCTGGCCGGTAATGTCGCGGACAATCGAAAACATTGTCGGGCGGCCGTCAATCTCAAGGATACTCACGCTGATATCGAGGATTTTTTCCGTCCCGGTCTTTGGCCGGTAGGGGATCTGGAAGACCGCGTGCCGGTTCTTTTCCAGTTCGGCGACAAACCCGGGAGCCCTCTGGTGCGTCTCTTCCCTATCGAGATCGACAAGAGTGAGTCCTTCGAGCTCGTCCCGGGTCATACCGAGGATCCGGCAGGCCGTATCGTTGACTTCGATGAATTTCCCCGGTCCTTTTTTGGTGAACTCGTTGACCATGATCCCGTCTTTTGCATTCATCAGCATGAGGCGATAGCGTTCCCGGCTCTCTTCCAGTGCCTTTTCCATGCGGATGCGATCGGTCATATCGAGATCGGCGCCGCGGTAGCCAAGGAGCGTGCCGTCATCGGCAAGGACCGGCGATCCGCTGGATTCCAGCATCACGATATGGCCGTCTTTGTGCAGGTTGGGGTTGAAAAAATGCCGAACCTCTTTTTTTTCCTTAAATACGGCGAGCACGGATTTCGTGAGCTCCGCTTTTATGCCGGGTTCGAAATGATCGTAAAAGTACGTCCCCACGATCTCTTCGGGGGTATACCCGAGGATCTCCTCTACGACCGGGCTGCTGTAGGAATAACGGCCGTCCGCATCCACCTCCCAGATCCATTCCCCGGCGGATTCGGCAACCTGGGCAAACCGCCGGTTGCTCTCGACGAGGGCTTTTTCCGCACGCACGCGGTCCGTAACATCGTCAACGGTGGTGAGGACAAATGGCTGCCCGCTCACCATAACAATACTTGAGAAGAACCGGCAGGTCCGGATCTCACCGGACTTTAGCCGGCACGGCATTTCCCCGCCGGACACATTTTGCCGGTCTTTGAGGGCGCCAACCATCTGAGCGTGTCCGGCAGGATCGGCGATGATCCCGATACCGGCACTTGTTTTCCCGATGACTTCGTCCCGGGTGTAGCCGGTATTTTTGACAAACGCATCGTTGACATCGACGAATTTCCCGTCCGCAGCCGATACGAGCGTGAGTGCAACCGGGCTGCTTTTAAACAGCAGGGCAAATTTCTTCTCCGACTCACTGATCCGGGCGTGCGCCTTCCTGCCATCGGTAATATCCAGGAGGGATGCCACGATCTGCCGGGTGCCGGGGATTATACCCTCCAAAAGAAGGATTTCGCGGATTTCACCGGTTTTTGTGCGGAACCGTAACTCGTACCGGTTTTTGGCCTTTTCGGGATCGGCCCGCACCAGCCGGTGCTGCTCGTCCACAAAGGGGATATCTTCCGGCAGGGTAAAGTCGTGCCAGCTCATTTTTCCCTCAATTTCGGCGGCAGTAAACCCCGAGAGCTCCACGAACCGGGAGTTGACGAGGCTGATCGTGGTATCCTCTTCGAGCATGGCAGTCGCTGTCCCGGTATTCTCAAAGACTGCCCGGTACCTTCCTTCGCTCCCGCGGAAGGCTTCCTCGCTTTTTGCGAGTTCTTCGTAATTCTTCCGGAGCTCTTCTTCCGATGACGCGAGTTTGTCGTACGCGGCCCGGAGTTCGTTTCTTGTCTGGCGGCGGTCGAGGGCAAGCCCGATCTTGTGGGAGAGGTCGGCGAACTGTGCAGCCGGGTCGCCGCCTTTCTGGACATAGAAGTCCGCCCCGGAATTAACCGCATCGATCACGACATCCTCGCGGCCCCTGCCGGTGAAGATGACGAACGGGATATCGCCGTATTTTTCCCGGACTTCTTTTAAGAATGCAATTCCGTCCATGCCCGGCATCTGGTAATCGGAAACGACCGCGTCGAACGTGGCAATGGCGGGGGAGGCAAGCGCCTCCTCTGCCGAGGTCATCGTGGTAACGCGGAAATTTCCCGAGCGTTCCAGGAAGATCTTCCCGATCTCAAGGAGGGAGGGCTCGTCGTCGACATAGAGTACTGAATGCATGGGCGGGTTCCGGGGGGTATGAATAGTGAAGAGAGGTGTATAAATCTAGAAAAAGATTCGCATATTCGTGCGGCAGGAACCGGGGTGATAACCGGAACGGGATCTTTCAGGAGTGCCGGGCCCGGAAAAGAGCGGGCATCATCCCGGGTAAAAGCCCGGGATCTTCGGTTTTTTTTAAAACGCACTCCCTCGATTTCCGGCTCCACCTGTTCAGGCCGGATCGTCTAGACGGTAAGCGCCCTCCGGCACAATAATCTCGAACCGGGCGCCTTTGCCGGGTTCGCCGGTCTCCCGTACCGCGATCCCGGTCAGCCCGAGGACTTCCCGGACCAGGAACAGGCCAAGGCCGGTATTTTTCCCGTACCCCCGCCCGAAGATCTTCTCCTTGTCGGAGGCAGCAATACCGATCCCGTCGTCCTCCCAGACTACAACGAGCGTTGTGCCTTCCCTCCGGGAAAAAACACGGACCTTCGTTACGTGTTCCCCGTGCCGGACCGAGTTGTCGAGAAGGTTTGCAAACACCGTCTCAACCATCGGATCGGCAAGCAGCCGGATGCCCCCGACATCCCTGGCAAACGAGACCTGTGCCG
>JAQWDG010000041.1 GCA_028705545.1 Methanoregula sp.
ACAGAAGCTTGGCTGGCTGGTCCTCGTTGTTTCTGCGGCACTGGGTTTTCTCATTTTCGCTCCGGTAGCACCCTGGCAATTCCAGCAGCTTGTGCTGCGGGATGTACAAGGTCTGGGAGCTCCGCTCATTGTCGGCGTCATCGGGCTCACCATTGTATTTGTCCTGACGCTGGTTTTAGGGCGATTCTTTTGCGGATATCTTTGCCCGGTTGGCGCTGTACAGGAAATTGCCTATCACGCCCCCATCCCGAAAACCAATCCCCGCCAAAAGACTGCATTCATGGCAGTAAGAGCAGTCGTCTTTGTCGTGTTTCTTCTCCTGGCATTCTTGCTGTCAGCCTCGTTGCTTGCCTGGTTTGGCATCAGGGATTTCTTTTACCTTACCCTGACGAGCGGGTCGTTTGTGTTCATCATCGTGGTACTGCTATCCATGACCTTGTACCGCCCGTTCTGCCGCCTTGTCTGCCCGTACGGGGTACTGTTGTCGCTCGGTGCATGGAAGAGCATTCTCCGGTTACAGAGAACCGATGCCTGTATCAAATGTAAAAAATGTGAGAAGGCGTGCCCGACCGATGAAGCAAAACGTGATGACGGGAAAGCTGAGTGTTATCTCTGCGGGCGGTGCGTGGATGCCTGCCCGACTACCGGGGCTTTGATCTATAAACGTCGGAATGCTGATGGGAATAAATGCGTACAGGATCAAAAACACACTTGAATGGAGGATAGTATGGTAGAATTCAAATTAGAAAATCCGGATAAGCTTGATAAGAAGCGGGAAGAACTGAAAGGAAAGGTCATCAATCTTCCGGAGCTTGTGGGCTATGCTGACGGGACGGTCGCAAGCCGGATGATCATCAACAACAAAGCCGGGAGTATCACCATCTTTTCCTTTGATGAGAATGAAGGGCTCTCCGAGCACACAGCCCCGTATGACGCTGTGGTTACGATCCTTGAAGGGGAGTGTGAGGTGTGGATTGCCGGTACGACCCTCCAGATGAAAGCGGGCCAGACTATTATCTTTCCGGCAAACGCTCCCCACGCACTCAGCGCCATCACGAAATTCAAGATGACGCTGACCATGATCCGGGGGTAACTGCATGGGCGGGAATGATCAGGACGGATATTATTGCACCATCTGCGGAGGTATCCCTCCCGACAAAATAAACATCAGGCAGATTCCCGTTGACGGCAAAGCGACCGGAATTGACAAGCTGGACTGGATCGTTGCAGAGGTACGGAAACTGAACCTTTCCGATGACTCCGTTATCACGGAGGAACTGCTGAAACGGACGAAGGCGCTCAACTACGTTCCCACCCGAAAGGAAAAGGAGTATGGCGAGGCGCTGCTCCTGGAATATAAAAAAACAGGGAGTGAATCCGGTGCTTGACCATCGTCCGGGTGCTGCGAACATCAGGACCCCGACCCTCTCGATAATGAAGTGCCTCCCGTATGGCAACGGGGTGGAGGTATTCTCAAACGATGTGAAAGTAGCCTGTGATCACTGTGGCTTTATTGTCTACAACAATTTCCTTTCGTGTGTCCAGTGGTACAAGTACGCGGGGTAGTGTGTCGGTAAGGAGACGTACCGGAAACTTGTGGAGAGAAAAGAGGGATGATGGAACGACTATCGCCAGATGATACGTTTCCTGACCCTGATGCTGAACGCAAAGGTAAAGATACCAGAAAGTGAGGATGAAGTATGCCGCCACATTGTGATACCAGGGACGGCCCGGTTGTCAAAGCAGCGAAAAAAGCACTGGAGACCGGGAATCTCAATTACGTACTGATCTGGATTCCAAAAGAATCTGAAAAGGAACTGAAAGATGTGTTTGCACGCACCCTGCGTGCAAGAAAAGCCGGAAAGGATGCGCAGGAAGTTGCTGATGATTGGTTCTTCGAAAATACCATCCGGCTCCACCGCGCCGGTGAGGGCGCCGCTTATACGGGTATGAAACCCGCCGGCCTCAGTGAAGGTCCGGTTGTACCAAGAGCGGAGAAAGCTATCGAGACTGAGGATCCCAAAGAATCGATCGGGTTTATCCTCAAGACGGTCGAAGACGATCTCACCCATCGCTTCCATCACGTCATGACAAAGAAAAAATATGACGTGAACGATGTGGCTGCCGGCCGGGAATACATAGAAGCGTTCATCGGCTGGGTTGTCTATTCCCATCACCTGTACGTGAATGTCACGAGCGGGGACAGCCATGGAGAACAATCTGCAAAGAATGGTGGCTGCGGCCACCATTGAATTTTTCTGGAGTTGCAATACCATGCAGGAAGTAATCAAAAAGATGATCACGGAAGCGATGGCTGCCCAGCACGCCGATGTGAACCAGGTAAAAAAGAAACGCGGGGAGAAATTTGTCATTGACGATACGAAAGCGTATGTCGATGCGGTCAAGGTTATGAAACCCGCCGGGGGCCAGAGCAAAGCGGTCTTTGGCCTGCACACCGACTCGGTCAATGCCCATTACACCATTCTGAAGGGCCTGACGAACACGATCCGTCCTGAGGACGACCCCTTTGTCGAGCACTACCAGACCCCGGTCATCATGGAGATGCTCTACGACGCCGATCCAAAGTTCCGGAAGAGCGTGGATGTATTCATCAAGGCTGTTGGGAAAGCCGAAGCCCTGATTGGCAAAGAGTCTGCCCGCCGGTACGCGGGTTTCTACGGCCCAACCTGTGTCGTGGACTTTGCCCTTATCCCGGGCAGCAGCAGCAATATCGTCAACCAGATCCTGAAATCCACGGATATCCCGGTTCCTCACAAGCAGACAATCCTCGCCGCAAAGTCCTGGGCCATGAACACCTCGTACGGTATCGGGGATGTCTTTGCCCACGCGGTTGAAGGGGGAGCAACCCTGGCGGATGCAGTTAAGAAAGAGGTTGCCATGGTCCAGTCCATCTACGACACGCCGGTCGATGCCCAGGCAAAACTCATGGACAGTGTAGGCCAGAATTCGTTTGACTGCCGGAAGTACATGAAAGAGTACCGCACGAAGATGAAGGGAGCCGTCAGTGCCTCGCTTGATGAAGGGGTCCATTATGGGAACATCGTGACCGTGCCAGCCTATTGCGTCGGGGACATCGCCCACCACATCTCCCAGTCCACGTACAACATGTGCAAGGACGACGTGATCATGGCCGTCATCGAGGCCGTTACCGAAGTTATGGACAAGACTCTGCACGCGGCAGCCCCGAAGATGAAGACCGAGAACGAGGTGCTCTCGGTAGCGACCGGGTCCTCGGCCGCGGCTGCGGAATATATTCTCGAACTTGACGGATTCAACGCGATCATGGTCGTGGATATGCTGACGAAACGCTACCACAATTATGTCCAGCTGTACCCGAAGCGGAGTGCAGCCATCGAACTCCACAACTGCGATTTCATGGACATGATCTACCGGGGCTGGAAGATGGTGGACAAGGCCCGGAGAATGCAGAGCAGCGAACCCGGCCTGGTGACGCCAAAAGTAGCCGGGTTCAATGTCGATCTCTCGCCCATCCTGAAGAACGAGGTGCTCGCAAACCCGCAACGGTACGCCTACCCGGCCTGTGCTATGACCGTCCGGTTCTCGGCGATGATGCGCCTCTCCGACTACCCGTGCCTGCTGACGAGCGAGCCGGTCACGGCAACCCTGATGACCAACATCATCGCACTCCACAAAGAGGTTGCAGCAGCCCCGGCACGGATCTGCAAGGACTGTGCATCGGCTGCCCTGATGGATTTCCGGCACTGCTCCTGCCAGTGGAAGGAAGCGGTCTAATAGCGGGACAGGGAAGTGAGCAATCATGAAATGTTACGTGTGTGCAAAGGAAGGAAAAGACAGTGATGCCGTTGCTGTCTGCGTCGCCTGCGGCATGGGGACCTGTATGAAACATACGATCCGGAAAGAGGTCGATGTCTGGGAAGGCGGATACCCGCTTCCCTCCCGGAAACTGCCAAAGAAGATGCCACGGATGCTCTGCCCGGACTGCAATGCAGCATACGGGGAGGGAAAGTGATGGCATCACTTTCCAGCCGGAGCATTGCTGAAGGTGTAGGGACGGCACTCCTCGTGTACTTCGGTGCCGGGGCAGCAGCTATCACGCTGATGATTGCGGCCGGGACAAAACCGGCAACACCATTCAACATCGGGATCGGCCAGCTCGGCGGGCTCGGTGACTGGTTTGCGATCGGTATCACCTTTGGTATTGTTATCGCTGCCGTCATCTACTCGCTCGGCCGGGTCTCGGGGGCCCACATCAACCCGGCCGTGACCATTGCGCTCTGCGCAACGAAACGGTTCCCGGCCGGAGATGCGGTTGCGTATATTGTTGCCCAGTGCATTGGTGCCGCGATCGGGAGCCTGTTCTTCTTCCTGACCGTGGGAATGGATGCAGTTACGATTGGCGGGCTCGGGGCAACGGCACCGTTTCCCGGGATCGGGTACAGCCAGGCGATCCTTGTCGAGGCAATAGCAACCTTCGTGCTGATGCTTGTCATCATGGGAGTCGCCGTGGACGAACGTGCCCCGCAGGGATTTGCCGGGCTCATCATCGGTCTGACCGTGGCCGGTATGATCACGATGGCCGGTAACCTCTCCGGCGCATCGCTCAACCCGGCCCGCACGTTTGGGCCGTACGTGATGGACTTCCTGCTCGGTGGTTCGAACCTCTGGATATTCTTCCCGATCTATATTGTGGGGCCGATTATCGGGGCAGTCTGTGCTGCATTTTTCTATGACCGGATAACCGCGGAGTAAAACAATCCAATCCTTTTTCCGGAATCGATCTGGTTGACGGGATTCTTTTTTAACGGATTTTTGAAGATCCGCCCAGCACCTCATGAAAAACCATACCGTACATCATCTGACGGATTGATCATCGGGAGATGTGCCTAATCGATCCCCTGCCGGTATATCTTCTCCTTTTTTCCCCGCCGCTGTTTCACCCGTTCCACTCCGCTGGATATCAGCGCGGAGATGACGATGGGCAGGGCAATGGTTGCATCGACATGTACCTGTACCTGCAGGCTCGTTGCCGATTCCTTACCCCAGCTGATCGCTTCTTCAAAAGTACAGCCGGAAAGCCCGCCCCACTGGGGGGAATCCGTTGTGTACTGGATAGCATATGCATGCCCGCCAAGGTCCTTCTCGTGGATCGATCCAATCACCTGCGTCTGCTGAATGAAGTTCTTGGGCACCCCGCCACCCACATAGATGACACCGGATTTCTTTGCTTCCTCTACCCGCGCCGTGATCTCGTCAGCATCGGCGATCTGGTCGATATCGATATCAAATCCCCGGCGTCGTGCAATAAGAAGCCCGATACCGATCGACGAATCGGCCAGTGCCGGGATAAAGATCGGTACCTTCTCCTTCGCGCAGACCGAAGTGAGCGATTCATACTCCGGCCTTTTCCTCCCCAGCCATTCTCCCCATAACCGGGTGAACTCCCGCGAAGAACCCCGGAACGGCGCGATCGATTCAGACCATGCGGCTATCGCGCGGTCAACGGTCCGGAACTCCTCCTCGAACGCAAAGACATCGTAGATGCGGTCGATGCCTTTCCGGTAGAGCTCGCGGTCGTCAGCGGTATGGTGGCCACGGTAATGGCGGATGCCGAGATGCTCGCAGGAATCGTGAAATATGTTCGCACCCGTTGATACAATCACATCAACAAAATGCCGTTGTACCATCTCGACAAGACACCGCTGCATACCTGCTGGTATCATCGCACCCGAGAGCCCGAAGAAGATCGTACACTCAGGATCGGCAAGCATACGGCGCCATACCTCCACCGATTCCCCCAGTTTGCGCCCCTGGAAGCCGGTCCGGGCCATACCGGACAGGAGGGATGCAACGTTATCTGATGGGCAGACGGGTGAGATTGTTTTCATCGGGTGTTTTTTTGTCATTTCCCCAACGGCTTTTATACTCATCCGCATCCCAGGAACCCGCGGATACTCCGGCTTGTGCGGCCGCCAAAATAGATATCCCGCTCACTCATGGTAGATACCTCTTCGATAGTGAAATGGACCTTCGGGTGTTCCCTCTTGAGCATCTCCAACAACCGTTTCAGTTCAGTACGGGGTACAATACTGATCAGGACCGCAACTGCCGGTACGAACTGGCCCGACCCGTTGATCCGCGTTGTCCCGAACCCCATCGTCCCCATACGGCTGATCAGCGGTTCAGGATCCTCAGTACAGAAAATCCGGATAACGGCCGTGCCGAGGCCGATCCACGATTCTATCGTCATCCCCAAAAGTGTACCAATCCCGTATCCTAGCATGTATGCAAGGATCCCGGGGATATTGTCAAGATTCGTCAGTACGAGCCCGGTTGAGACGATCCAGACGCCGATCTTCAGCGTCCCGATACCCGAAGCGAGGTATTTGTGGCCTTTTGTTACATAGACAAGACGGATCGTCTCCATGGTGGTCTCGACAATCCGTGCAACAAGGATGATAAGCGGTAAGACAAGATCCATTACGCATCCATAACCTGTGACCGCAGCTGACGTACGGTAATCTAGGCGTATCAGATTGCGGGTATGTATGCTTTGTGGGGTACTGAAAAAACATCCGTGCAATGGATCCCTGCGATAATGCAGACGGTGTCAGCTATATTTCCAGATCATCGTGGAGCAGATCAAAAGCCGGTTTGTTGCGGAAAATATACCGGTACAGGATCCTCTTCAGTGCGAAGAACCAGTCTTTCCACACACGCGTACACATTCTGTTAAATGGCGAAGTTGCCGCCCCAGGCCAGAGCATTCATCAGAGGGTCTTCCCATGAGGGATTGACACCGGATGAAATGGTGAGATTACTGAAATCATACCGGGCCAATAGCCTGCAATTCCCGCACCCTGCTATCCTGATTGCTGTGTTCAGGATCTCGTAAAAAAAATGGTGCGGGATATCCGGATCCCGGCTATCGGCCGGAGCCACTTTGCAATCCTGATATTCCGGCATTATTCCACGATTTGCTCTCTTTTTCCTTCATCCAGCATTCATAGTGGTAGATCCTGTTGTCTGTCCAGACCGTATCTTCGTAAATGTGCAGCAGTTGTCCGCACCGGTGACAGACCTTACGTATCCATGTTATAGGGATAATTTTCTTCATCATCATCACCGATTTTCCGCTCTAATGCACCGGATAAAGATTTTTCAATCGTGTGTATTCATGGATTACACAATCCGGAGTAGTGCACCTCCAGAGTTTTCTCTCACCGGGTCCTGCAATCAGGACCATCGGCTTGCGACATTCACAGCAGAAGACCTTTCTCATGGATTCCTTCAGGGTATTTCCCTCGCGCTGGATTATATCGAAAAGACAGGCGATTCCCAGCCTGTCAGGCAAAGGAATGATTGCAGGACATCCGATACAATCGCATGCATCAGCACAATCCGGCCTGGCCTTGGCTGCGAGCGTTCTGATATCTTGAACTGCAAGGTAGATCTTCTCCATTTTTTTATCGCTCATCAAATCCTCCATCTGACGAAATTTCAGATACCATTTCCAATTCCTGTGTTTTTCATTCAACCGGGAACATCGGATCCGCCATCACCATAGCCGATGAAAACCATCATTATTAGAACAACGATCCGGCCATAATCATGACGAGAATCCAGATAATCAGGAGAGCCACAAGCCCCCAGAATACCTGATCCACCGTATAATATTCCAAGCCTGGTCACCTGCCATTATTACCCTGTTTTCATTCTCCGGTACGGGTTTCATTATATGTCCCGGAGGATACCCGGAACCGACCGCGTTGTCCAGTCCTTTCACCTGAATCCAGAAATTGATGAGACCGGTTTTTCCTGACCGGTCATCGTATTTTTTTTAATCAATGCGCATCAGTACGTCCGTCGTGATGATCGTGTATTCTGGCGTTGCAATAATTGGATGAACTGTTGGTTCCGCGGACATTCATACGGATTCACACCCTGTTCCGGGTTCCATTTCCCTTCCATCGGGTTGAATCGTGCCGGGCACGATACTTCTTCAACGATCGGCGAATGAATTCCCGGCACCATTCTAATTATTTTGTGTTCGCAATCTCTGCAAAACGAATGAATACTCATGGTTTTTGTTTCCTGTTTTGAATAAACATCAGATGTAACCTGACGTGCCGTCCGGGCGATGTTCTCTGAATGCAGAATAACGCCCTGTGCAAGCATTACCGGATGAAAAAAGATGATGGGGGATTGAGGTGTTACTGCTGTATCAGTTGGGGCTTGATGAATTTGATGAATTGAAGGAATTATTCGATGTGTAATCATCTTCTGAATGCATCCGGCTTGAGCCATTACACAAAGGAATACACCAATTCATCGCATCACTCCTGTACACATATTTGTCGTATGATAATAAGTAGTTTAAGGTGTTCCCTACGGGGATAATTGAACTTCAGTTACCTTTACCAGTCTGATATTATTTGAGACCATACGGATTCCGGATTATTTTTTCCTGCCCGTACCCGCCAGCGTATGAATCATCCCGGTGAACGAATCGCGGCTCCGGTGCCGGAAGACTCCTTCGTTCACGTACCGGACATCCTCAATTGAGAAGAACGCCCGTGGATTGATCCTCTCAATACCCAGAGTAATCCGGGAAAGCTCCGACCGGTTCACGAGTGAGAGGATCATGGTGACGGTTCCCCGCGATCCCCGGGCATCGAGACAGGTAACCCCGTGATTCTCTGACTGGAGGTATGCGGTGATCGCGTCACAGGATTCATCAGTTGTCACGATACGCAGGATCACCATGCCGAGGGACAACTTCTCCTCGACAACGAGCCCGACATACGTTCCAGCTGCAAATCCCAGCGCGTATGCGAGGAAGTTTGCAATATTGGCAAGGTCTTTCATCACGACCTCGACTGCCAGAAGCCAGATCACGATCTCAAAGAACGCGATCGCGGCGGCAAGGACACGGATGCCCTTGGATATGAAGACGATTCGTACCGTCTCCAACGTAACATCACAGACACGGGCCAGAAAGATCAGCAGGGGGAGGATCACCCATGCATAGAGTTCGGGACTTATTAAGAGAAATGCCATTCACTCGCCTAAAGGTGTCATCCATTTCAGGACGATAATCATAGGATGCTGTCTCTTCCCATATCAACATTCTCAAGCAGGACCCGGCAGATTATATGGAAGAGAACCAACAATAATACAAGATACTTTTCATGGAACACTCTGCCAGCCACGACAGCACAGACAGAACGTATGCGTAATGAACCTGCTCCCCCCGTCACAGGAACTCACGCTGGAAGAGGTTGAGCACGGCTTATCGAATATTATTTTCGACGGCCTGACCACCCATGCATTCGTCACGCTGACCAGCGGTATTTTCCTGATCGCATTCGCTCTTGAGCTCGGAGCATCCAACATTGTAATCGGCCTTCTTGCAGCAATCCCGGCACTTACGGAGCTTATCCAGATCCCGGCAGTCGGATTAATCGAACGTGTCCGGAACCGTCGCCTCATAACCGTTGTTTCCTCTTTCCTGTCCCGGGGATTATGGCTCGTTATCGCTCTCATACCGTTCCTGTTCTCAAAACAGGCCGGGATTTATTGCCTGATCTTCCTTCTGATCCTGTACTCGTGTATCTCATCCGTAAAGCACTGCGGCTGGAAGTCATGGATGCGGGATCTGATACCGGACGAGATCCTCGGGATGTTTTTCTCGCGGAGGATGGCACTGTCGTTTGCGCTTGCAACCGTTCTCTCCCTCTGTGCCAGTTTCTTGCTCGATATCTGGCAGAGCGACAGCCTGAGGGAGCCGTCCTACGGCTACTCGTTGATCTTCCTGTCGGGGAGTCTCATTGGCCTTGCCGGTACCTACTACCTGATCCGGACCCCCGAGCCGCAGATGACCCGGCAATTCAGTGCTCCGCTTACGAGCCGGTTTTCCATCTGGTTTGCCGATACGAACTTCCGCAATCTGATCATCTTCCTCAGCCTGTGGAGTTTTGCCGTCAACCTGGCAGCGCCGTTCGTCACGGTCTATCTCCTGAAACGACTCTCGCTCGATCTCACCATCGTTATTATATTGTCCATTGTCAGCCAGGTATGCAGCATCGTCTCGCTTCCGCTCTGGGGATCCATCGCCGACCGGTTCAGCAACAAATCCGTGCTCCATGTTGCCGGCCCGCTCTTCCTGCTCTGTTTCCTTGCGCTCACCTTCACAAACCTGCCCGATCCGCATGCCTTCACGATGCCGCTTCTTGTCATCGTCCATATCACCATGGGAGTGTCAATGGCCGGTGTCACGCTTGCCGCCGGCAACATCGGCCTGAAACTGGCCCCGAAGGGATCGGCAACATCCTACCTTGCAGGCATCAGCATCTTCACGGCACTCACCGCAGGAATTGCTCCTGTCATCGGCGGGTTTTTTGTCGACCATCTTGCCGAATGCGAACTGACATGGAACCTGATCTGGAAGAGCCCCGGCATCCAGTTCACCATCCCGACGCTCTACCTGATCCACTGGGATTACTTCTTTGTCTTTGCCTTCCTGATCGGGCTGTACTCTCTCCACCGGCTCTCGTACGTCCAGGAGCAGGGTGAGGTGGACGAGCCGATCTTCATCCCCTCGCTCATCGCCTATGGCAAGGATATGCGGAACTTCTCGACTGCCGGCGGCATCCGGAACCTTCTCCGCTTCCCGGTGAACGGCATCGACATCCAGTCCGACAATACCTCGCGGGAATGCCGGCTGGCACGGGAGGCACCGCAGTTATCAGAACAAAAAAAACATACGAGGGAGGGACGGTAGGTCTCCCATTCTTTGGTTCCTTATGATATGCCTTTTATAGTGCCGTGGTGTTATACACAATAAGCGCTGGCAAACATCAGTTCCGATGCCCATGATCCCAAGAATTTCCATTCTCTATGTTGATGATGAACCGGCCCTCCTTGAGCTGGGCAGAATATTCCTTGAAAAGAACGAAACATTCAGGGTTCAGACAAGCACATCGGTCAATGATGCCACAGCCCTGCTTGCTGTAAACCAGTATGATGTTGTAGTCTCTGATTACCAGATGCCGGAACGGGACGGGATCGAGTTTCTCAAATATGTGCGGGCTAATCACGGGGGTCTCCCCTTCATCCTCTTCACCGGCAGGGGCCGGGAAGAAGTGGTTATCGAAGCGATCAATAATGGTGCGGATTTCTACCTCCAGAAAGGTGGCGACCCGGTCCCGCAGTTCGCCGAGTTGTCGCAGAAGATCAGGATGGCCGTTGAGAAACGAAAGACCAGTGAGATGCTCAGGAGACAGACGGTCGTGCTGGGAGAGCGGGTGAAGGAGCTGAACTGCCTGTACCGCCTCGCAGAAGCAATCAATACCCACGGGATCACCCTTGATACGATGTTACAGGACTGTGTCAACCTCATCCCCTCCGGTTACCAGTACCCGGATTGTACGTGCGTCCGTGTGGTGTTCCGCGACCGGGAATACACGACACCGGGTTTTTCTAAATCAGTCTGGAACCAGAACGCACTCATCTTCCTTGGCGGTGCCTGTGCAGGTACTATCGAGGTCTCCTATACTGGCAGACTGGCGGAACGGGTGAACGATGCGTTCCTGGCCGAAGAGAATTCCCTCCTGAACGGCGTCGTGAA
>JAQWDG010000287.1 GCA_028705545.1 Methanoregula sp.
CCGGCCAGCGTATCGTCAAAAGCGGCAGCAGGAATGCGGAGAACAACGGTTCCGTAATAACGGTTGGTGCCTGTTTTCTGGATACTCGTTGAGGTGAGGTATCCGCCTTTTCCTGCGGCAAGGCTCTTGAGCGCATCCGCAGCAGCCGTTACATCGGAGACCTCGATCGTGACCGATGCTGTCCGGATGATCTTCTGGTCGGAGGCTGCCTGTGTGGTTCCCGTACCGGACATTGTGGGAGCAGCGGTGACAACGCTGCCCGACCAGCTGTCCCCGCTGTACGATCCCCCGGATTTTTCCGCAACTGCCGGCGGGGGTGCCGTGCCGGTTGCCAGGTTCGCGTGTGAACTTTGGGAAATCCCCGTACATCCCGCGGCCATTATCGCTGCAATACAAAGCAGCAGGACCAGTACCAAACCCCGGTATTTCATACAAGATGCATATTGCAGGAAATTATAAAAACAAATCGTATACTGCGGTTTTTTTCGAAGTAATCCCCGCATTCTTGTTTGTTGGTAGCTGGGGCCCCTCCCGAACCGGGGTGGCCAAGACCGGTTCAGCGGGGTTTATATGCCGACGCCAGACATAGGATAAAGAGAGGATACTATGACTGACAAACCGCTTCCTCCCACCCCTCCCGAAGGAGCCGGGGATCTTGAAACACAGGGTATCGAGATGCTGGTGCATACTTTTCATTCCAGCGCCGACCCGACACTTCGGAGGTACGCTGTCTATCTTCTCGGAAAATCCGGCGATCCCGCTGCCCTGCGGCCTCTTATCGAAGCGCTTGCCGACCCGGAGAAAACCGTGCGTGAGCAGGCCATGCTCTCGCTCGTGGATTCCGGGAAATCCGCGATCCGGCCCCTGACCGATGCCATGGCAAAAGAACCGAAGTGGCAGGCACGCTACCGGGCTGCCGAAGCCCTGGGGAAACTTGCCGACGATGAAGTCCTGCAACCCCTTATACGGGGACTAAAGGACGACCGCGATCATGTCCGGTACATGGCAGCAAAGGGCCTTAAAGAACTGGGCGATTCCCGCGCCGTCGAACCGTTGATTATCCTGTTAAATGACGAAAACCGCGTAGTGAGGATGATGACGGCCCGGGCCCTTTCCGCAATCGGGGGCGAAAAAGGACGGATTGCACTGGAAGCGGCCCTTGCATCCGAGACTGACGATGAAGTAAAGAACGTCATCCGCGAAGCACTGGCGGTAATTACCTCCTAACCTGTTATACCCGTTTTATTCCCTGTGACCGAATGCAAATCATTATCGTTGTGCCCTGTCAGATGCATCAAACGCAAAAGACCGGTACCAGGGCTGGTATCCCGTAATCCTCCTCATTAACGGCCGGAACCGGTACCCAAAGAAAGGGATGACCGTTGGGAACAAATAACTTCCATTTCGAAAAAAGCCGCTCCTTTTCATATACCCTCCTTATTTCGATGATACTGCTGGTCATCTGCCTTGTCGGCTTAATGACCGTTTATAATTACGTTACCTTCAAGAACAATTTCGACCAGGAATCCCGGAACCTGGAGATACAGACCGAGCAGGGTATCGTGGCTGCACTGCAACAGACCGATACGACTACCACTATCATGGACGAACAGCTCAACCAGCATATGCTCCAGGGGTTCGATGTCCTTTTTGCAGAATATAACAAGTCCGGCCATAACCCGGCCGGGATGGACCTAATAAATGTCAAGGCAACCCTCGGCGACGGGTACGATGTCTATATCATCAATGAATCCGGTGTGATTGTCTATTCGAGTTATGCCCCTGAAATAGGACAGGATTTTAAGACCGTCCCCTATTTTTACGATTACCTGACAAAGATCCGGCAGTCCGAAGGATTTTTCCCGGACCGTGTTGTCCACGAGATGCTGGGTGCCGGCAAGTACCGTAAATATGCATATGAACCCACGCCCGATCACCGGTATATTATGGAAATCGGGTACTCCACGCCCTCTTTTAAGGAGGTCAATTCGAGGCTCGACGATGAAAAGAACATCGAAAATATTGTCTCTGTCAATCCGTATATTGACGGATTCCATGTCTACGATGTGACCGGCCACCGTACCGATGATTCCAGCCTCCCGGATAACTGGACCGAGGCAAATCTCCAGACGGTGATCGCCTCGCGGCAGAGTATCGAAGTCAGTAATCCTGCCAGCCATGAAACAATCCGGTATCTCTTTGTGGACCTCAAGAACCCCCGGTACGGGTCGGACCTGAGCAGGATCGTCGAACTGCGTTACGATAACGGGCGCATCCAGGAAGCCCTCAACCGCCTCGTTTTCATGCACCTCGTGTTCGGGGCGTTTGCCATCTTTGTCGGGTGCCTGATTGCCTATATCCTCTCCCGCAGAATGACCCGTCCCATCGCAGAGATCGCCCGTGATGTCGATATTATTGCCGGCGGGAATTTCGATCACCGTATTGGCACGACAAGTGCCCGCGAGTTTGTGATCCTTGAAAAAGGGATCAATTCAATGGTCGATTCCTTAAAATCCGCAACAAAGTCTCTCAGGGATGACGAGATCTTCCAGAAAAATCTCATCAGCCAGATGCCGGTCGGAATTTTCCTGAAACGGACCGATACCGGCAGGTATGTTTTCTGGAACAATGCAAGCGAGGAGATTTTCGAGCGGACGGCAGAAGAAGTGATCGGGAAGACCGATGCTGAACTCTATCCAGTACCGATGGCGGACCGGATAAAAAAAGAGGATGCAGAGGCGCTTGCCACCCGGGTGGAACTCAAGTACTCGAAGGTAACGACAAAATCAAAAGGCGACCG
>JAQWDG010000042.1 GCA_028705545.1 Methanoregula sp.
AGGAAGAATCGTGTGAAAAGAATTCGGTGACGTTAAAAAAAAGGTATCAGGCCCGGCAGAGGTTAGTCTCTCCGGAACACCGCTACTGCCAATACAAGACCGGCAAGGCAGATGACTGCCGGCAGGGATGCCTTCTGCGTGGTAACCGGGACGGTTGTCTGCGGGAGGGTGCTCAAAGTTTCCATTGTTACCGTAGGGGTCTGGTTCGCGGTGAGTACCATCGTCGTTGTTGTTGTCGTATTGGTTATGGCGGGCAGGCTGCAGGTGTCCCCGCTGTCGCCGCATACGACATTGAACGTAGTCGAAGCCGTTGCATCCTGTTCCACACCCGAGACTTTTACGATATATTCGTCCGGGGTAAACGTGGAAGCATCGACATCGAACGACCAGGTGTTCTTCCCCCCGTTGCCGGAAATGACTTTTACCATCCCGCTTGCTCCGGAGAAGCCCGAGGGCTGGTTCTTATTTGTCGGTTGGTACGATGATGAGGTAATCTCTACCTGGAGGTTATCGCCCGGGGCAAGGTTTGTCGTCCCGGTTATAGTGAAATTGCTCCCCGAAGTCTTGTCGCCGATAGGACTGATCGTAAGTCCGGGCGAACTCACGTAGAACGAGACCGTGGCAAACGTATCGTCGATATTCTGGCTCCCGACAGCCTGGATGAGTGCAGCCGCAGCGTTCGTGCCCTGGAGGCTGCTGCTGCCGGTCATCTTAAAAAGCGTCTTGCCGGAGATCTTGTTTGTCACCGAACCGGTGGCCGGATCGTATGTGACATCGAACTGTCCGTTCATCATCGGGTGCTGGATGAGGACAAAGTACTGGCCGTTGGCGAGGTTTGCGGTATCGGATTTCGAGAGTTCGTATTCATAAGAATTATCATCGTTGACCTGCACGTTGGAGAGCTTGACAAAATTGTACCCGATAAACCAGATCTGGAGGCCAGCCTGCGGATGGCCGGTGGCAATGCCCCGGATATAGACCGGGTCGCCCTGCGAGATCGTGGTTGTCGTGACAGAACTTCCCGGGGTAAGGGTGACCGCAGAAACCGCGGGAATACCGATTATTGTACAAACAAGCAGCAGACAGACCAGGAAAACGGTATGTTTCTTAGGGACGAGACAAAGCATACGAACACTTCCACGTACAGGAAGTATGGCGGACTGTTTAAAAAACGTGCGGGTTTTTCCATTCACACTTGTCGGCAGATATATTCGTCATGCCGTTCGCGTGAAATTTTCCACAGCGGCAGGAAAAAAGGGAGATATTATTTCGGGACCGGGTTGAACACGTTCTCGTAGATCATATCGCTGTGGGTGTTTGCGAGACGGGCACGCTCTGCCTTCTCTTCGACAAACGCGTGGAGCGGCAGTTCCATATCTAATCCCGGCACGTGGCCGAACATCTTTTCGAGCTCGACCTGCTGGGCGTGCATGAAGAGCGCGTTCGGGATTTCAGCGGGACAGACTTCTTCGCACTGGCCGCAGTTCACGCAGGAATCTGCAATGTGCGCGTACCGGATGAGGTGGAACATGAAATTGACCGGGAGTTCGCCCGGCGGGACATAAACCGGGTTCTTGGTGGTACAATCGACACAGTAGCAGATCGGGCACTGGTCGATACACTGGTAGCACTTGATGCACCGCGAGGTCTCGCTCATGATCTTATTCAAGCGGTCCTTGCCGTCGCCAAGGCCCTCGAAGTCCTTCTTGCGCCACTTGTCGCCAAGCTTGAGCATCGCACCCTCAACTTTGCCGCGAATCTCGATACCCTTAGGGTTCGGAGCCTCGGTGGCGAGGATTCCTTTCTTGACTGCACCGTCAAGGAGAGCTGCTCCCTTTTCCGAGCAGACCTCGACAAAGGTTGCCTTTCCGGCCTTCGGGCCAATGACGCCCCAGTTACCGCAGGCAAGGTCTGCCTGGCGCGGGATCTTCATCTTGCAGCGCCGGCAGTTGGACCGGCGGCCGAAGCCTGCCTCTTCGAGCTCGTCAACGGAGATGCCCTTGTGGCCTCCCTCGTACTCGATGATGAACTGGCCCTTGTCGATCTCTTCCTTGTGCACGACATTCGGGTCAACGCCGTACTTCTCGGCAATCATCTTCCGGGCAATTACCGGGCTGACCGAACCGCCGCAGTTCACACCGATCATGATGATCCGGTCGAGGTCGAGCTGCTTGCGCTTGGCAAGTTCGTAGAACGCCATCGCATCGCAGCCTTTTACCGTGACACCAATCTTCGTGTGCTTCGTACCGCCAAGGTACTTCTTGATGAGTTTTGGCATCAGGAGCGTACCGCAGTGAAGCGAACCGGCGGTCTTCGCGAGATCTTTTGGATCGGTGATGATGACCGGCTTTGCATCGTAAAGGTCCACGCCTTTGGTAACGGCAAGGATTGCATCAACGGCCTTTGACTCGAGCGCGTATTTCCAGAGCGCAGTTACCGCACCGCCGAGCTCGGCTTTCTTCTGGATCTCGGCATCGGTAGTCCACGCATAGAGCATATCGCCTTTCTTTGTCATGGTCAGGCCTCCCTGATCTTCTCTACGGCTACCGCACAGTGCTTGAGCTCCGGCATCTTCGAGAGCGGATCGAGCGCGGTGTTTGTCAGGTTGTTTGCACCCTTGTCAAAGTGCATGGCCATGTAGAGGACTTTCGGTGCCAGGTCGTCAGTTACCCGGGCTTTGGTTATTGTCTCGCCACGGCGGCTCCGGACCTTGATCTTTTCGCCGTTTTTGATGCCGAGCTCCTTTGCATCCTGCGTGTTTATCTGGATATAGGATTCGGGCACTTCGTAATGCAGGACTTCGCAGCGGTCGGTCTGGGTCCGGGTGTGGTAGTGGAAGATCACACGGCCGGTCATGAGCGTGTACGGGTAGTCCTTGTCGGCAACTTCCGCCGGCGGGCGGTACTCGATACCGAAGAAGTTCCCGAGGCCGTCGGCACAGGCAAACTTCTCGCAGTGCAGGATCGGGGTCCCCGGGTGGTCTTCGGCAGGACAGGGCCAGTGGACGGATTCGGGCTTTTCCATCTTCTCATAGGTCACGCCGCGCATGCTGGGGGTGCAGGCACGCATGTCGTCCCAGACATCTTTTCCGGTCTTCCAGTCAAAGCCTTTGAGGCCCATTCTCTGCGCGAGTTCGGCAAAGACCAGGTAGTCGATCTTCGACTCGCCCGGCGCATCGACCGCTTTTCTTACACGGTTAACACGGCGCTCGCCGCTCGTAAACGTGCCGTCCTTCTCGGCAAAGCACGCGCCGGGGAGGACAACGTCCGCAAATTCGCAGGTCTCGGTCCAGAAGATATCCTGGACAACGAGGAAATCGAGTTTCTCAAGCGAGGCCTTGACGTGGTTTGAGTCCGGGTAGGATACCACCGGGTTGAGGCCGAGGATATACATCGCCTTGATGGGATCGCCGCACTGGTTGATCTGCTCGGTTAAGGTCACGCCATACCAGTCGGGCAGGCTTCCCGCGGGCATTCCCCAGGATTTCTCCATGCTGGCCCGGATGTCGGCGACTTCGCACTTCTGGTAACCGGAGTACACGTTCGGGTACGCACCCATGTCGCAGGCACCCTGCACGTTGTTCTGGCCGCGGAGCGGGTTGACGCCGGTGCCCGGACGCCCGATGTTCCCGGTGAGCATCGAAAGGTTGCCCATCGAGCGGACATTGTCGGTACCGGTCGTAAGCTCGGTAATGCCGAGGCAGTAGATGATGACCGCGCTTTTCGCGTTTGCATACTCGCGGGCGAACTCCTTGACTTTCTCGGTCGGGACACCGGTGATGCTCTCGACATCGGCGTACTTCTCGACCGTCTTTTTTAAGTCCTCAAAGCCCTTCGTGCGCTTCTTGACAAACTCCTTGTCCTCAAGGCCTTCCCTGATGATCCAGTACATCATGGAGTTTGCAAGGGCAATGTGGGTCGACGGGTTGAACCGGATCCACTTGTCGGCAAGCCGGGCGGTCGGGCTGTACCGCGGGTCAAGGACAACAACCTTGATGCCCTTCTTTTTTGCCTGTATGACCCGGCGGGCGGCAAGCGGGTGTGCCTCGACAGCATTTGAGCCCCAGAGAACGATAAGGTCGGAGTTAAGGACATCCTCAAAGGGATTTGTCGCAGCCCCGGACCCGAAGCAGAGCGAGAGGCCGGCGACCGAGGGGCCGTGGCAGATCCGGGCGCAGTTGTCGATATTGTTTGTCTTGAAGGCAACGCGGGCCCACTTCTGCATCGCATAGCAGTCTTCGTTTACCGTACGGCACGAGACCTGGAAGCCAAGCGATTTCGGGCCGAGCTTGTCGGAAGTCTCCTTGAATTTCTTTGCGATAAGATCGAACGCTTCGTCCCAGCTCGCTTTCTCGAACTTATCTCCCTTCTTGATCAGGGGAGTTGTCAGACGGTCGGGGCTGTGGACGAATTCCCAGCAGGTCGCACCCTTGGGGCAGAGCTTGCCCTCGTTTATAGGGCTGCGCTTGTAGGGTTCGACCCCCACGCACTTTCCATCCTGGACTACCAGGTTGAGCCCGCAGCCTACCCCGCAGTAGGGGCAGGTGGTAGGCACATACGTTAGTGTCGGAATTTCTGCACTCATCATTTCACCTGTATTTCACACACAAACACACGTTCATAAACATCGGGCAAAACGGCTCTACGGGGACAAACGTGGTGTAAAGGGGGACTCTTTTCCTTCGTGATATAAATGTTCTGAAATTTATGCAGAAAATGCCTGATAAAAGTGGGCGCTCGGCGTGGCTTACCCCGGACAACGTCGTAAAAATTGCCCGCAGGAGATAAAAGCTGTCAGGATTTTTCCTTGCGGTGTTTCACATGTGTTTAAAAAAAAATCCGGTTAACAAGATATAGTATACCTGATCAAATTACCTGCCGCACTATTAAACTCCCCCATAAATAAGGGATTTTTGGGGGGTTTGCCTGAAATTAACTCTCCATAAGGGATTTGATAAAAAAACAAAGAGATCCGACAAAGGTTTTACCGGGAAAAATAGTTCCTTTTCATGCGCGGGAAGACATACCCGGAATTTGCAGGTTCGCGAAACCTTTCAATGAACTGGTACTTAATAGTAGGACACTGACTTATCATGACGGATCCTACGTTCGGGGCAAAACTCCAGAAAGACGGGAAAACCTATGCGATACAGACCCGGATCCCGGCCGGGTCAATCTCTCCCGAAGCATTGGAGACCTTTGCCCGGGTCGCCCGTACCTACCATATCCCGCTCGTGAAAATCACCTCCGGCCAGCGGTTCCTCCTTGTCGGAGTAAAAGAAGAGGATATCCCGAAGGTACGTGAGGAACTCGGGGATCTCGGTACGGCGTCGATTACCCCGGGTGTCCGCTATGTCCAGTCCTGCCCGGGCGGTGCGTACTGTAAAAACGGGACACAGGATTCTCTTGCGCTTGCACAGCAGATCTCAAAAGACTTTGCCGGACAGGAATTCCCGGCAAAGATCAAGATCGGTGTCTCGGGATGTCCCCGGTGCTGCGGCGAGAGCAAGGTCCGGGACATCGGGCTCATGGGCTCGGCAAAGGGCTGGACGGTCTTTTTTGGCGGGCACAGTGCATTTCATGTCCGCGAAGGAACCGAGGTTGCTTTTGGCCTTTCATCCGAAGAAGCTCGGGCGCTGGTCGGCAGGCTGCTTGCGTATTACAAGGCCCACGGGAAGACAAAAGAGCGGACAAGCAAATTTATCGAACGGGAAGGGTCTGACTGGCTTAAAGAGATCTAATCACCTGAACTTCTTATTTTTTTTACACATTTCTTTCCTTAAGGAAAATTCCAAAAACCAACATGTTTATTTTCGTGAAACATACCGGTTTCCATGGATAAGGGACACCATCGCGACGATGAAAAAGGTTTTGGCGAGCGGATAGATGCCTGCGGCGTGAAAGAACCCGTGAGAACCTACCTCCTCCGCTGTGCGGATTTCCATTCCTCACCCGCACCGGGTCTTTTGATCGGCGCATTCATGGTGGACTATGCTCTCGATCTTTTAGGGGCTTCCCCAGATGAGAAGCTCTTTGCGGTCTGCGAGACCCCGAAGTGCCTGCCCGATGCCCCGCAGGTAATTGCCCACATAACGACCGGAAACGGCCGGCTCAAGGTGCTTCCCATCGGAAGGTTTGCCATCACCGTCAACCGGGTCTCGGAGAATCCAACCGCCGACGCAGTGCGGGTCTATGTCGATCTGGAGAAGATCAAGAAGTTCCCGGTCATTGAAAAGTGGTTTTCAAACAGCTCCGAATTCAACAAACATACCATGGGCGTGGCGCTTCAGGAGACGATCTTCAGAGCCGGACGGAGCCTCCTCTCGTACGAGAAGGTGCGGGTGCCGGTGAAAATCAAGGAGTCCTGGAAACCGGTGACCTGCCCGACCTGCAAAGAGACCGTTCCCGATTATATGGTCGTGGACGGGAAGTGCGGGGCCTGCGGGTCGATGAAGTATTACGAGAAGACAGAATAAACGTGAGTGGGAGGAGTAAGCCTCCTTTTGTTCGTGCGGCATTCAGCTCTGCGCCAAACCCGGGCGGATACCGGACGATCCATTGCCCTGTTCTGGCTTGCACCCGCAGGGTTTCGCCGTTTCATCGTATCCTGTCCCTTTGTAACGCTCAGCGGGTTACTCGTGCAGGGTTTCCTGCACTTCTCGCTCCGAAGAGCTCGGCCGCTTCATGACTGGGGACAGGCCGTGTCGTTTCTGTGCCATTGCCGTGACTCTCGCCACCCGTACTTGCGTACGGCTGCGTGCCCGGTGGGTGGGGGGACTTTCCTCAGCAGCCTCTTTTTTAGGGCTACCGTCAGCCGCTCTCTCCCTCTCACGACTACATATGCGCAAACAATCTTTAATAAGGGGGCGGATGGTGACGGGACTGGGTACGCGTAACGGAAGATAAGTACTTAAACAGGACACGCACAAAAGAGTCTCACTGGAGAGGAGGAGATCTGCCATGCAGCTGCTTTCTGCTGATGAAGGCGTACTTGCGACACGGCTCGCCCGCGGGGCCATAGAGCATATCGTCGCAAAAAAACCAAAACCGGGGCTTACGCTCACCCCGGTCTTTGGGGAAAAACGCGGGGTCTTTGTAACACTGAACAGGGCCGGCCAGCTCCGTGGCTGTATCGGCTTTCCCTACCCGGTGATGCCGCTTGGCGAAGCCATTGAAAATGCCGCTGTCGCTGCCGCGCTCGAAGACCCGCGGTTCCCGGGAGTGAAAAGGGAAGAACTTGATTCCCTTGATTTCGAGGTAACGGTGCTTACCACCCCGGTTCCGCTCGAATGCGATCCCGAAGACCGGCCCAGCCATATCGAAGTCGGCCGGCACGGGCTTATCGCCCGGGGTTTTGGCACGAGCGGGCTTTTGCTCCCTCAGGTGGCAACCGAGTACGGCTGGGATGCAAAGACCTTCCTCGATTATACCTGCGAAAAAGCCGGCCTTCCTGCCCGCTGCTGGCACCAGAAGACTACCGAGATCCTCACCTTCGAGGGCCAGATCTTTACCGGATCGTTTGGGGGATCGGTTTAACACCCGAGCAGTGCATACCATAAGGCAGGAGGATTCTCCCGCGGCATGGCAATAGCATTCGAGAGCCTGGACAGCGATATTGCAGGACGGACCGGGAAACTGGTCGTGAACAAAAAGGTGGTAAAAACACCGGCACTCCTCCCGGTGATAAACCCCCACCTCCAGCTTGTCACCCCCCGGGAACTAAAGGAGATGGGCGTTGAGGCGCTGATCACCAACGCCTACATTTTTTCGCAGAGCAGGCAGTATTCCGAGCGGGTAAAGGAAGAGGGGCTTCATAAACTTCTCGATTTTGACGGCGTCATTATGACCGACTCCGGCTCGTTCCAGCTCTCGGTATACGGGCAGGTATCAATAACAAACGAACAGACGCTCTCGTACCAGAAAGCCATCGGGAGCGACATCTGGGTGCCGCTCGATATCCCGACATCACCGGATGCAGACCGGGAAACCGCGGAACGGGAGCTTGCGATCACGATGGAGCGGCTCCGTGAGGCAAAGGAACTCTTCGGGAACGATGCGCCGATTGCCGGGCCGGTACAGGGAAGCCTGTACCAGGACCTCCGCGGGAAGGCGGCAAAGGAGGTCGGCGATCTCGGTTTCTCCTTCTGCCCGATCGGAGCCGTTGTCCCGCTCATGGAGGCTTACCGGTACCGGGACCTCGTGGATGTCGTGATGGCGGCAAAGCGTACGCTGCCCCGCTCTTCCTGCGTCCACCTCTTCGGGGCCGGCCACCCGGCCATGTTTGCACTTGCGGCAGCGATGGGCTGCGATCTCTTTGACTCTGCGGCCTACGCCCTCTATGCAAAAGAGGGACGGTACCTCACCACGCACGGGAGTTTCAAAATCGACGAACTTGCCGATCTTCCCTGTTCGTGTGCGGTCTGCCGGAGCCATACGGCAGAAGAGCTCCGGACGGCAAAGGACCGGACCCGGCTTTTAGCCCTCCATAACCTTGCCGTGACACTTGGGGAGATTGCACGGATCCGCCAGGCGATTGCGGACGGCACGCTCTGGGAGCTCGTGGACGAGCGGTGCCGGAACCACCCGCAGATGCTCTCGGGATACCGGAGACTGCTCACCCACAACGCCGAACTCGAACGCTTTGACCGGGTCTCCAAGCGCCGGTTCTTCTACCGGGGCGACGAGACCTGCGCCCGGACCGAGGTGCTGCGCTACCAGAATCAGCTTGCCCGGCTCCGGCTTGGAAAAGAGGTTCTGGTCGCGTGCGACAACGGCGTCCGCGAGGGCTACGACACGGTGCTCTCGTTCAAGCCGCCGTTCGGCCCGTACCCGGATGCGTTAAAGGAGACATTTCCCATCGGCCAGAGCGAGATCCCCGAGTGGGACGCTGCCATGGTCCGGCAGGCCTGCCGGGGCATCCGGCTCCTTTGCGAAAGCCACCGGGAGAGCCGGATCCGGGTAGCCGGCCTCCACCGGGAATGGAAAGGGATCTTTGCCGAAGAAACACAGGGTTGTGCGGAGCTGCTCGAATGATGCGGATCGATATCCGGAAGCGCGACGGTCTTGCCCGAACCGGCACGTTGACTATTGATGATAAAACCCTCCCGTTCCCCGCGGTACTCGAAACGGAAACGGCTTTTCCCTCGCTTGCAGCACGCGGCGGCACGAACGTTCCCCTTGGCGCCCCCGCGGAGTTCGTAAAGACCTGGATCACCAGAGGCCGCGACCAGCCGGTCGCAATTCACCCGGCGCTCGAAAATCCGGCAGAGAACGGCGATGTCGTGATGCCGGCAAACTGGCACACGGCGCTTGCCAATCCCCGGCAGTACGTTACGTGGCTGAAAAATCTCAAAGAGAAAACACCGGCCGATACGCTCTGGTATGCCCCGGGCGCTGCCCTTCCCTCGAACGTCCATATCCTCTGCTACTCCGGCTTCGGACTCTTCGACTATACCGCAACAGACCTCAAATCGGCACAGGGACTTTTCTGTACGCCCGAGGGAGAGTTCCCGGCGGATGCACAGAAAGCCGGTATCTGCTCATGCGAGGGCTGCAAATCCGGCGACCTGAAGCTTCACAACCGGCTCGCGCTCGAAGGCGAGATCGGGCTTGTCCGGTACTTTATCGGGCAGTCGAAGCTCCGCGAACTGGTCGAGGCCCGGTGCCGGATGAATGCAAATCATGTTGCCATCATGCGCCACATCGACCGGGACTATACATGGTCGGAGCCGTATTCCCCGATAGCAAGGAGCGGCGTCATGCGGGCAAACTCCGGGGAATCGATGGAGCGGGTCGAAGTGAGGAGATTTGCAAAACGGCTCCTTACCCGGTACCGGCCGCCAAAGGCCACGGTCGCGGTACTCCTCCCCTGCTCGGCAAAGAAACCTTACTCGCTCTCCCAGAGCCACCGGCGCTTCCAGATGGCAATCGCGGGCCGGGCCCACGAACTGATCGTCACCTCCCCGCTCGGCCTTGTCCCCCGGGAGCTCGAATGCGTGTACCCTGCCATGCACTACGATGTCCCGGTCACCGGCTACTGGGACGCGGAGGAGTGCGCGTACATCTCGGATATTCTCGCAAAGTACCTTACAAAGAACAAGTATGACCGGGTGATCGCCCACCTCGAAGGGGGAGCGCTCAAAGTGGCAGAGATGGCAGCAGAAGCCTCTGGGATCACGCTTGAGTACACCTGCCGGGAGCACCCGACCGGAGAAGCGGCCCTGACACAGCTCAGCCATGCCCTTGACTGCGAGCGAAAAGTCAAGGACGAACGGCTCCACGGCATGCTCTCGTACCAGTTCGGCTGCGATGTGGATACCCGGGGCATGCTTTTCCGGGGCCACTTCCCGGAGATCTTCTATACAAGGAACAACCAGCAGCTCTTCTCCATTGATACCGGATACGGCCTTCTCCGCCCGACATTCGAGGGCTGGGACCTCATCCCCGAAGGCTACCGGGTGCAGATCAGCGACTTTGTCCCCGAGGGGGACGTGCTTGTCCCGGGCGTGGTAGACGCTGATCCGGAGATCCGGGATGGGGACGAGGTGCTCGTGGTCGGGAAGATGGCCATAGCAACCGGCCGGGCAGCGATGACTGCTGTGGAGATGAAAAACTCAAAGCGCGGGGTTGCCGTGCGGGTGCGTAAAGTAAAGAAGTTAGCCGTATAACGTATACGATACACGTGCAAATTCCCGATGGAGTGAAAGCGTTGTTGTATCGTATATGCCAAGAAACGGGGGCATGGGTCTATTGACCGCCCCCACAGGTACTGAGGCTCCGGGTAAGCATCCGGTCGTCATTGCCGTTCCCAGGGAAACCGCAGCCGGGGAACAGCGCGTGGCGACGGTCCCCGAGGTTGTCCAGAAACTCGTAAAAGCCGGCCATGTGGTCCGGATCGAACATGATGCAGGAACCGCTGCATTCTATCCCGACGCACTCTATACTGCCGCGGGAGCCACGGTCGTTTCCAGCCGGAACGAACTCTTTTCCGGCGCCGATATCGTGCTCTTTGTCCAGCCCCCGACCGTTGCCGAGGCCGAAGCCTTTACCGAAGGAACAATTGCGGTCGGGTTCATGAACCCGACCCGGAACCTCGATGCGATTACAAAGATGCGCGACAGGAACGTCACGGCCTTTGCACTCGAACTGGTGCCGAGGATCACCCGTGCCCAGAGCATGGACGCGCTCAGCTCGCAGGCAACTGCCGGCGGGTACGTAGCCGCAGTCCTCGGTGCCGACAACTGCCCGAAGTTTTTACCCATGCTCACGACCGCGGCCGGCACTATCCGCCCGGCGACCGTGCTCATTCTCGGTGCCGGTGTCGCGGGTCTCATGGCAATTGCAACTGCAAAGAGACTCGGCGCCATGGTCGAGGCCTACGATGTCCGGCGCGCTGCCGGCGAACAGGTACGCAGCCTCGGCGCAAAGTTCATTGAGCTCGAAATCAACGCTGAAGGCCAGGGCGGATACGCCCGCGAGCTCACGGCAGAGGAAAAAGTCAAGGAGCAGGAAATGGTCTCGGCCGCCGTTGCCCGTGCGGATATCGTGATCACGACCGCTGCCATCCCGGGCAGGAAAGCCCCGGTGCT
>JAQWDG010000288.1 GCA_028705545.1 Methanoregula sp.
AGCTCGCACTCTCCCACGAGCGCATGGGCAAAGCGGCTGATACTGCGGATGCGCTGCGCCGCCGCCTTTGCCTCCTCGTACAGGCCGGCCGCCCGGGCAAGGTACGGGTCGGCTGTAGCCGGATCGGAGGAGGCAAACGCATACGCCCGCATCAGTTCCGCAAGCTCCGGGATCAGGCGCACCCTGCCCCAGAACATCCCGTCTTCGTAGATTGCCTCTGCCGCCATATAGCTCTCGCGGGCTTTGTCATACTCGCCGGTGAGCCGGAACAGGGTCCCGGTCCTCCGCCAGATATCCGCCCGGACTTCCTCGTTATCCGGGTCCTGGCGGGAGGGATCGGCCTCGGCAGCCTTTTTGGCAGCCATCGTAAGCCGGGCCGGGGCAAGGGCAGGGGCTGTTGCTCCGCAGATCAGTTCCACCCCGGCAGCGCCGAGCAGGTTCTTTGCCTGCGCAAACAGCGGGGCCCCGGACCTCCGGGCATCGGCAAGGAACGCATCCTTTGCGCCTGCAAGATCGTTTTTGTGGAGAAGAATGCTCCCCCGCGAGATCCGGGCAGCGGACAGGATCGCTTCCAGATCGAGGTTCTGCCGGCGGGCAAGACCAACGCCGTGCTCGAACGTTGCCGCGGACGCATCGTACAGATCGAGTACCTGGAAAAACTGGGCATACCAGAAGAAGAACCGTGCCTCGTGTTCCTGGGGAGGTGCGGTCGCCACAAACCGGAGAAAGTCCCGCGTAAGCGACCCGTCGATATCGCTTGCCGGTACTTTCCCGGTAAAGATATCTGCGTAGATACCTTCGAGGTAATCGCCAATCGCCCCCGGGTTCCCGAGCAGCGAGGAGAACGTGCCGTACGCAGCTTCCACCGCATGGCTCCGTTCCGTGCGTTCGCCAATCGCCGAGATCACCCGGGGCTGGACGTTTTCGGATTTTCCTTCCCCGGCGCTGCGCGAAATCTCGCCAAGGAGGATCTTAAGGTCAAGGAGACCGCCGGCCGGGTTTTCCCGGCAGCGGACAAGGATGTACCGGTTAAAGAGCCACGACCGGCGGATGAAGTAGTAGGGGTTGGTGCGCTCGTTTCCCGCCCGGGCCACGATCCCGGGGCCGATGAGAACTTCGAGGCGTTTCCGAAGCGCCGATTCGGAGATTGCATGCTCCTTTTTCCCGCTGTCCTGCCCCGCTGCGTTGACCCTTGCGAGGATCTGGGGGATCTTCTGCGGGCCGTCGTACAGGGCAAGCAGGGTTTCGCGTCCTGCTGCCGAGAGCCCTGGCTCTTCTGCAACAATTTTTCCAAAGGTCTCCCGGTCCGGATACATGGTTACCGGAAGGATGGTGCGACAGGAAGTAAAAAGATTCGGATATCTTCCCGGGCCTCCCGTGTCCCGACGGGACGATGCAGGGCCCGGACCCGTGGAAAAAACCACCCTCATTTTTTCCATCTTCGCGCCCCTTATATTGCACCCTCCCCAACATCATGATCAGGCCAGGAAAACTCCTGGACACAACTAAAAGACAGCAGGGACAAGAAAAGTCCTCACAAAGGATCCATCGGTCAGGCCCTTTACGGAACCTAAAGGGTACTGCCGGTTTCACCACAACGAACGACAGAAAGGACCGGCCAAAACCACCCTGAAACGGCCGGTTCCTTTTGTCACTCCAGTCACCTCACCATACAGCGGTCCTTTTTGGCAAGAGGGACCAGCGGTTACGGAACGGGGAGAGATGGCAAGGATAAAACACACCCTCTCATATAAGGATCAGGCCTCCTCCAATCCACCCCCATACCCCAGGAAAAAAACTCCCCGTTCCCACGACCGGGCTGATTCTTTTTAAAAAAAACGCCTTCACGAAACCAGCGAAAGATAGGTACATTAGGTTTTAGCGGCATACCTATTCTCAAGCATACGCGCCGGGAGGGCTTGTAACGCACCACATCATATCCATCGGGGATTTTGACCGCAGCGCGATCGATCGGCTGCTGGACCATGCGGTACAGATCGGGAAGAACAAATACGATAAAAACGCTCTCAACGGCAAAATCCTTGCCGTCCTCTTTTTTGAACCAAGTACCAGGACGAGGATGTCCTTTGAATCCGCAATGGCACGCCTCGGCGGCTCGTCCATATCGGTGAGCAGCGTCGAGGCCTGTTCGATGGCAAAGGGCGAGACCCTGGCAGACACCGTCCGGGTGGTGAGCGGGTACGCGGACGCAATCGTGATCCGCCACCCGAAAGAGGGGGCAGCACGGCTCGCCGCAGAGTTTGCCACGGTGCCGGTGATTAACGCCGGGGACGGCGCCGGCCAGCACCCCTCCCAGACGCTCCTTGACCTGTTCACGATCCGGCAGTCGATGAAGATCGACGGGATCGATGTGGCGCTTGTCGGCGACCTGCGCTACGGGAGAACCGCCCATTCGCTTGCCTCCGCGCTCTCCCTTTACGGCGTCAGGCTCCACACGGTCTCTCCCCCGGGTCTCGAACTCCCGCCGGGCCTCGTGAACTACCTGACCGGGAAGGGGATGGAGATCGTTGTCCACGATTCCCTTGAAGAGATAGTAAACGACCTCGATGTCCTGTACGTCACCCGGGTCCAGCGCGAACGCTTCCCCGACCCGGCTTCGTACTTCAACGTGGCCTCCAGTTACCGGATCACTCCCGAACTGCTCGCAGGAGCAAAGAAACACTTAATCGTCCTCCACCCGCTCCCCCGGGTGGACGAAATCGACCCGAGGCTCGATGCAACACCCCATGCAAAATATTTCGAACAGTCGAAAAACGGGGTGCCGGTCCGGAT
>JAQWDG010000043.1:0-8290 GCA_028705545.1 Methanoregula sp.
AGCCGGCGGCCGGGCTGGAGCTCGCGGCCCACAAGACCGGCAAAGCCGGGCAGGACAAGGGCTGCGATCTTCTTTGCCTTTTTGAGGATCGCAGACCCGGTTCCTTTGAAGAGATCGGTCACATCGATCTGTTCGGTCCCGACGCTCGCGTTGCGTTTTACCAGTTCGTCGCGGATGAGAAGAAGGGTCTGCTGCCGCTGGACTTCGCGGCGGACGACCTCGGCAATGAGGTCGAGTTCCTGCACGCCCTTGATCTCCACCCGGGCGCCATCCTTGATCGAGATATTCACATCCTGCCGGATCGTCCCGAGCCCGCGCTTGACTTTTCCGGTCGAGCGGAGCACCATGCCGATATATTCCGCAACCTGCTGGACGTCCTCGGGGGTGTGCATGCAGGGCGAAGTGGTGATTTCCACGAGAGGGATCCCGAGCCGGTCGAGCGAGAAGATCTCGTCTTTGACCCTCTGCGCTGCCTCCTCCTCGATACAGATCGTCTCGATGCTTCCCCCGTTCGGGAGCGCCCCGTTGATGGCCACGAGCGCCGTGCGCTGGAACCCGCTCGTGTTCGAGCCGTCGATCACGAGTTTCCGCATCGTGTGGACCTGCGGGATTGGGGTCATGCCAAACGTTTTTGCAAGCGTCAAGCCGATGGAAAGCGCCTCCTCGTTGAACGGCGCCGGGGGCTCCTCATCGTTCTCGACAAGGCAGGTGGTCTTATAGGTATAATACCGGAATTTCCGGATCCGCTTCATCTCTTCCTGTGCGGCCCGGTCGATCTCCCCCATCTCGCTCTCGGTTGCGCGGAGGTAGCGGGAGAACTCGCCCGTGTGCTCCGCATTATCCATGAGCGTGGTCGGGCAGTGGCAGAAGAGTTTCTCTTTCGTGTCGAGCTGCTGGTGGATCTCGATCCCCGCAGTGAGGCCGAGCGCCTTATAATCCATGGCCGCTCCTCCGCATGTACTCGCCCTTGAGATCGGTTGCCATCATCGCCGCCGCCTTCTCCGGGTCCTTCTCATTCCCGAGCACCCACATCTGTTTCACGAGCGCCACTTCGGGGAGCATGTCGCCGCCCTCGATGACACCCGCATTCAGGAGGTCGCGGCCCGTGTCGTACACCCGGTCGCAGACCCGGCCGTGCATACACTGCGAGGTCATGACCACCTGCGTCCCGCCCGCGATCAGTTTCCTGATCCCCGGGATCAGCGCCGTGCTCACGTGCCCGAGGCCGGTGCCGGCAAGGACAAGGCCCTTGTAACCCTCGTACGCTGCGAGAAGCTCCGGGGCCATCCCCGGGTAGAACTGGATGAGGGCGCAGTGCGGTTCGAGTTTATCGTGCAGGGCAAGCTTGTGCGTGCCGCGCTTTACCACCTCGTCCGAGAGCGTGACCGTGCGGGTCGCGTAATCGATTGTTCCGACCGGGGGAATGCCGATGCTCTGGAACGCATCGCGCCGTGAGGTGTGCATCTTCCTTACCCGGGTTCCGCGGTGGATGGCGCAGTAATCGTCGTTGGTCGTCCCGTGCATCACGATAGCAACCTCGCCGAGATTGCTCTTTGCCGCAAGCGCCGCACAGACCCCGTTCATTGCGTTGTCGCTCGATGGCCGGTCGGCCGAACGCTGCGACCCGACAAAGACCACCGGTACCGGGGTGTCGAGCATGAAGCTCACCGCCGCCGCGCTGTAGGCCATCGTGTCCGTGCCGTGGGTGACGATGACCCCCGTGACACCGTGTTTGATCTCGTCGTGAATGGCACGGGCAAGCTCCTGCCAGATCGCAGGAGTCATGTTCTCGGAGAGGATGGTGTAGAGCACTTTCGTGCGGTACCGCCCGATCTCCGCGAGCGCCGGGATTGCGGTCAGGATATCGTCCGCATCGAACTGGCTCGTGACCGCACCGGTCCGGTAATCGATCCGGCTCGCGATCGTGCCCCCCGTGGAGATAATGGAAAGTTCGGGCAGCTTCGGGTCCTGCCGGACCGGCGTCATGTGGGACGCCGGTGCAGGGGCCGGGGAAACAAGCGTACAACAGCCCTTCTCCACCCCGATGTTATAGCCGCTTGAGAGTTTCACGACAGCCATGCCGTCACGGTCGGTGATATAGGTACCGGAGAGGGTTTTTCCGCCATAGGTACAGGAGACATGGTCACCTGACGAGAACGCCTGCGTTATGCTACCAGCCTCCGGGCATCGGAAAGGAGATCTTCTTTTGCTTTCGCGATCTTTGCAAGACGTTCGTCAATGAACACCGAGTCGGTGTCGAGCAGTTTCTTGCGGTCGGCAATTGCGATCTTTGTCGCAAACGGCGCCGGGCCACCGGTCGCCTTCCTGACCTCGACCGAGTGCACAACATCGAGAGCCTTATCGATCTGGTCCTGCGTGAGCCCCTTGCCGGAAAGCGATATCCCGAGCTCAAGCTCTTTTGCCGAGGCTTCAAGAGTCTCTAAGGTGAGGCTCCCCTTCGAGACGGCACGGCCCACGATGTTGTGGGCAGTGCGGAAGGGCAGGCCGTAGTCCCGCACGAGCGTATCGGCGAGTTCGGTTGCGGTCGAGTTCCCCTTTCCCGCCTCCTCCTTCATCCGTTCGGTCTCGAACGTTGCGCTCGAAAGCATATCGATGAGGAGCCGGAGGCTCTCTTTTGCGTCCTGCATCCCGCGCCAGATATTGGGGGTGAGCTCCTGGAGGTCGCGGTTGTAACTCATGGGGAGACCCTTGACAGTCATAAGCGCTCCCGTGTAGGCCCCGAAGACCGACCCGGTCTTTGCCCGCATGATCTCGGCAGTATCCGGGTTCTTCTTCTGGGGCATGATGGACGAGGTCGAGCAGAATGCATCGTCGAGCGTCACGAACTTCACAAACGAGGTGCTCCAGATCACGATCTCCTCGCAGAGCCGGCTCACGTTCGCCATCAGGATCGAGAGGTCGGCGAGGGTTTCGAGCGCGAAGTCGCGCGTTGCGACCGCGTCCATGGTATTGACGACAAGGCCGTCAAAGGCGAGGATCTTTGCGGTATATTCCCGGTCGATGGGGTAACCGGTGGACGCAAACGCAGCGGCCCCGAGCGGGCAGATGTTCACCCGTGCATAAGCGTCCCTGAGCCGGTCGAAATCCCGGGAGAACTGCTGCTCGTAGGCGAGGAGGTGGTGAGCGAGCGTAGTCGGCTGGGCGTGCTGCATATGGGTAAACCCGGGCATGACCGATTCCCGGTGCTGCTCGGCAATCGCGATGAGGACTTCGCGGACTTTTAAGAGCGCCGCCATCTGCTTGAGCAGGTCTTCGCGGAGCTTGAGCCGGATACAGGTCGCAACCTCGTCGTTTCTCGACCGGCCCATGTGCATCCGGCCGCCCACATCGGCCCCGACCGCTTCGATCAGCAGGGATTCAATCCCGGCGTGGACATCCTCGAACCGGTCGTCAAAGGCTTCTTCGGGGATCCCGTCGCTGTTGAGTTCAAGGAGCGCCGGCAGGAGCTGCTTTGCCGTCTCTGTGCTGATAATTTTCTGGCGTTCGAGCATCAGCACGTGGGCGATATCCACCAGCACGTCAGAATCCGCAATATACCGGTCGGAACGCATGGACGAGAGGAACTTCATCATATCCCCCGTCCTCTCGCCCGAAAGCCGTCCAAGTCGTACTACATCGGTCCTCATCCGATCTTCCTCATCAAAAGTTATACTCTCATGTTTGTATGCGGATCGATTAAATCCACGCCTTCCGGGCGGCAAGTTCGATTGCCCGCTGGACCGATTCGCGGGGGACAATAGTCGCTACCGGCACGTGGACGAGCTGTTCGATGATGCTCGATACAATCGGGGCACAGACGATCGCGATCGCCCCTTCCCGCTCGGCCCGGACCCCGGCGGCGATTGCGTCTTCCATCGTGTGAACCGGGTATTCCCGGACCCGCATCCGGTGCCCGTCCACCTCGGCGAGACGTTCCTCGACACATTCGAGCACCGGGCGGGCGGCAATGAGGCCGATAAAGTTCTCCTCGCCGATATGGTAGTATTTGCGCAGGGCCCTGACGATATCCCGCAGAGTCGAGAGGTTGGGGGAGCGTTTCCCATGCAGGATCTTGTACAGGGAACTCTGGGAGATCCCGCTCTGTTCTGCGAGGTCGCGGACACTGATGCGCAGGTCGTTTTTCATGAGATCGTTTAACGTCGCGACAAACTCCCCGTCAGAGGCGAGTGCCGCGCGCATGAGCCGGTCGATCGGGTCCACGTGTGCCATGATACAGGTACAATACGGCAGAAAATCCATAAATATTTCTTATATTGTCCAATACCCCTTGCGTACAGGGAAAAAATTTCCGGAACGGTCAGGGGAAGGGCCGGCGGTTGTGCCACCGAAAAACTGGACAGTACGAAACAGTTATTTTCCTCATGTCCATTTTTTACCAGTATATCGGGCCAAAAAGAGAATAAAAATGTCTAAACAGGTCACTTTTTTATGTATGATTTCACAACCGGTGTCTATGAAGTCATGGAAGATTGCGGCAACCGCGCTTATTGCGTTTGCCCTGATATTTGTAGTATTTTCCGCAGGCTGCACGCAGTCGTCGGGTTCCTCATCTGCTGCCAACGGCACTCCCGTAACCACGCTCCGTATCGGGTACCAGCCCAGCACCCACCAGATGGCGGAGATCACCGCCATGAACAAAGGGTGGTGGGAGCAGGATCTCGCGCCGTACGGTGTGAAAAATGTCACGACCACGGTTTTCCCGACCGGAGCTCCCGAGATGCAGGCCATGCTCGCCGGTGACCTCGATGTCGCTTATGTCGGCGCTGCCCCGGTCCTTTCCGCGGTCAGTACCGGTCTTGACGCCAAGATCATCGCCGGTGTCAATACCCAGGGGTCGGACCTTGTCGTAAGAAACGATCTCGATTACAAAGGCCCGGAGAGTCTCAAGGGATTAAAAATCGCAACGTTCCAGGTCGGTACCATCCAGGACACCATCCTGCGCAACTGGCTGCAGGCGCACAATGTCACACCGGACAAGGATGTCACGATCGTGGGGATGGGACCCGGGGATGCAGTTACCGCCATGGTAGCCGGAAAAGTTGACGGCGTATTCCTGCCCCACCCCTCCCCAGCAGTCATCATTGATCAGGGCAAGGGTAAGACCGTTGTGCAGTCCGGGGAGATGTATCCCAACCACACCTGCTGTGTCCTTGTCGTGAGCGGGAAACTGATCCGGGAGCACCCCGAGATCGTAACGCAGATCCTCAAGACCCATGAAAAAGCGGTTGCCTGGAACGAAGCCCACCTTGAAGAAGCAGCAGAAATTTATTCCAAATCCACCGGGACCAAGCTCTCGGATGTACAGGATTCGTTAAAAGAATGGGACGGAAAGTGGGCGACCGATCCGAACGTGATTGTCGATTCCGTCGTGGACTATGCGACCATCCAGTACAACCTGGGATACATTACAACACCGCTCACAAAAGACCAGCTCTTTGACCTCAGTTTCTATAATAAAACGGTAACCGCATAAAAACCACCAACTATTTTTCCTTTTAAGGCGCCGTATGTAAAGGAATATCTGCTACGGCAACAGGGGAAAACTCCACCTGCGATCCTGGCCGTAAAGGAAAAGATACCGTCACATGCGGGGACGGGCACAACCATGGATTACCGATACGCATGACGAAGATTCTACCGAAGAGCCACAAGAACCGGTGGTTTGGAGTTCTGGCAATTGCCCTGTGCCTTGTCATCTGGGAGATCGTTGCGGTTGCCATTGTAAAGTATTCCTTTATCCTCCCATCCCCGACCGATGTCTTTACGGCATTTGTTGAACTGGTGAAAAACGGGACCCTGATCCTCGATTTCGAAGAGAGTATGGTTCACTTTGCCGTTGGGATGGGCGCCGCGCTCCTGGTGGGAATACCTATCGGGATATTCATGGGCTGGAGCAGGAAATGCGATGCATTTCTCAACCCCATTGTGGAACTCCTCCGCCCGATCCCGCCTCTTGCCTGGATCCCGTTTGCCATTATCTGGTTCGGTCTGACGCTCTGGTCGGCAGGTTTTGTCATCTTTATCGGTTCCGTTTTCCCCATCATCATCAATACTTACAGCGGGTTCCGAAGCGTGCCCCGTATCTATGTGGAAGCGGGAAAGATGCTGGGGTGCACCAAAAGCCGGGACCTGATCCGGCATATCGCATTCCCGGCAGCTCTGCCTTCGGTCGCATCCGGGATCCGGATTGCAACCGGGGTGGCATGGATGTGCCTCGTGGCGGCCGAACTGTTCGGTGTCTCAAATTACGGTCTGGGGAAAAACCTCTGGCAGTACTATAACCTCCACCGAATGGACTGCGTGGTCGTATACATGCTCATCCTCGGCCTGATCGGGCTGCTCGTGGACATGCTCCTTCGGTATTATATCGATCATCATTTCCTGAAATGGCAGACAAAAGAGGTGGCCTGATATGGGAAATCTTACGATCAACGGGTTATACCAGTCATTCGACCGCGACGATGGAACCCACCTCGATGTGCTCAACAACCTCCACCTCGAAGTCCACGACAAGGAATTTGTCTGCATCCTCGGTGCATCGGGATGCGGGAAGACCACGCTCCTGCGGCTTATCGCCGGTCTGGACCAGGCAAAATCCGGCTCAATTGTCCTTGACGGAGAGGAGATCGGGGGACCGAACCCGAAAGTCGGGTTTGTCTTCCAGGAGTACTCACTTTTCCCCTGGCGCAATGTGATCGACAATGTGGCGTTCGGTCTTGAAATGCGGGGTGTTCCAAAAGAGGAACGGTATGCCACGGCAAAGAAATACCTCGACCTTGTCAGCCTCGTACAGTTCTCCACCAGTTTCCCGGCAGAGTTATCCGGCGGGATGCGGCAGCGGGTTGCCGTGGCCCGGGCGCTTGCGCTCGATCCGGTCCTCCTTTTAATGGACGAACCGTTCGGTGCGCTCGATGCACAGACACGGAATATGCTCCAGAAAGAACTGCTGGGTATCTGGGAAAAGACGCAAAAAACCATTATTTTCATTACCCACAGTGTCGATGAGGCGGTCTACCTCGCCGACAGGGCCATCGTGCTCTCCCCCCATGCAGGCCGGATCTGCAGGGAGATCCCCATCACCCTGCCGCGACCACGCGACCGGACAAGCGTGGAGTTTGCAGAGCTGAGGCGCGACATTCTCGATCTTATCAGCCGCACCTGATTTTAGTCCTGCAACCGGTGCGTCCAGTAAGGTTTAATACGCTCCATCCCTATTTTATAGAAGCAGTTTGTGAAGGTGCCGGCACGAGGGCCTTGCAATATATGCCTGATCCGTGCCTGCGTTTACTATTCATACACTAGGAGTAGGACGCGATGGTAAGAAAACCGGGAAAGATGTACAGGAACCTTGCGAAGAAAGCCTATACTCGGCGAGAATATATGGGCGGGGTTCCCGGCAATAAGATCGTACAGTTCGAGATGGGAAACCTCTCGCAGGAGTTCCCGACCGAGGTCGATTTGATCGTCGAGGAGACCTGCCAGATCCGCCACAGTTCGCTCGAGGCGGCCCGTATCTCGATCAACAGGAAGCTCTTAAAGGATGTCGGCAGGACCAACTTCCACTTCAAGGTCAGGGTCTTCCCGCACCACGTGCTTCGCGAAAACAAGCAGGCAACCGGCGCAGGCGCAGACCGTGTATCCGAGGGGATGCGCCTCGCGTTCGGCAAAGCTGTCGGAACAGCAGCCCGTGTCGAGTCCGGCCAGGTCATCTTTACCGTCTATTCCACGGCCCAGTACCTTGACAAGATCAAGGCGGCGATGAGAAACGGCGCACACAAGCTCCCGAGCCCGTCCCACTTAAAGGTTCACACCATCAAGGTCAGCGGCAGGATCATCGCGGCCCCGAAGATCGCCGGCGATAAGATCGCGGCACCGGTCAAGCCGGTAGAAGAAACCGAAGCAGCAGCGGCAGAACCGGCAGAGGATGCAAAGGGTGCCGACCACAAGGGTGGAAAAGGACCCGCAAAGGCTGAACCGGCGGCAAAGGCAGAGCCCGCAGCAAAGGGCGGCGCTCACAAGGGTGAAGCCCATAAGGGCGGCAAGAAGTAAATTTTTTTCACAGATTTTTTCTATCTTTTTTTAAGAGTGTTTTTCCAAAGATCACAAGGTTTCAACCAGTCCTCTGTACCGTGTCCCCGACAGCCCTCTCATTTATAACTCACGCCTCCCAGTATAATTGAATGCAAACCCCCAAACACTCCCCCTTTTACAAAGCGCTTGCTTCGGCAACGCTTGAGGCGTACCGGAGTGCGGTTATCCGCCTCCCGCC
>JAQWDG010000043.1:8390-11506 GCA_028705545.1 Methanoregula sp.
GGCTGCGGCGCTTGCAAAGGAGGCGCTGCTGGAACCGGTCGATGCGATGACCGCGTTCGAGCAACAGCTCTGCGATGCGGTAAACATTCTCGGGATTGGCCCGATGGGGCTTGGCGGGAACACAACGGCACTTGCCGTCAAGGTAAAGACCGCCGCCTGCCACACGGCTTCGCTCCCCGTGGCGATCAATGTCCAGTGCTGGGCAAACAGGCACGCAACCGTGGAGGTGAAATGGTGACAAAAGAGGCCGTGCAGCTGCATACGCCCCTCGGCGAAGAAGTCCTCGCCCTCCGGGCCGGGGACCATGTCGAGCTCTCGGGCATTGTTTATACAGCGCGGGACGAGGCGCACCTCCGCATGCAAAAAGACGGTATCCCCTTCGACCCCAAAGGTGCCGTCATCTACCACTGCGGGCCGGTCATCAGGGGAACAACGATTGTCGCCGCCGGGCCAACAACCTCTGCCCGGATGAATGCACTCTCGGGGTTCCTGTTCGAAAAGGGCGTGCGGGCACTGATCGGGAAAGGCGGCATGGGTCCCGCAGTCCGGGAGCAGCTCAGGGGAAAGGGTGTGTACTTTGCCTTTACCGGGGGGTGTGCGGCGCTTGCAGCATCCCACATGAAACTTTCCGGCGAGTTCTTCCCGGAACTCGGCATGGCCGAAGCGGTCTGGGCAATCGAGCTCGACCGGCTGCCGCTTGTGGTCGGGATCGATTCCATGGGAAACGATCTCTTCTCTGATGTGGAGAAACAGACGAGGGCAGCCGCCGGTGCAGGCCCTGCGGGAAACTGCACAGACAAATAGGTTTTTTTCGCGTCAACGGCTACATACATAGGACATAATTTTTATGAAGCTTGCCATCGATGAGACCCGGTGCAAGGGCTGCAACCTCTGCACCCAGGTCTGCCCCTACCGGATATTCAAGGAGGGCAAACACCCCAACCGGCGGGGGATCGTGGTGCCGGAACTCGACCGGCCCGAGCGCTGCACCAACTGCCGGCTCCGGCACCTCTACGGGAGGCAGCTCTGCGGGGTCTGCCAGCTCACCTGCCCGGACCAGGCAATCCACTGGGTCGAAGAGGAGCCCTACGAACCCCACAAGGTGGCGATTGAATATTGACGCGGACGGAATTCTGGCAGGGTAATATCGCTTCGGCTGAGGGGGCGCTCGCGGCGGGCTGTCGGTTCTTCGGAGGGTACCCGATCACCCCTTCGACCGAGATCGCCGAGCACATGGCCGCAAAGCTCCCGAAAAAAGGCGGGGTCTTTATCCAGATGGAGGACGAACTGGCGAGCATCGCTTCAGTCATCGGCGCTTCGTGGACCGGAGCCCGGGCAATGACTGCCACAAGCGGGCCGGGATTTTCCCTGATGATGGAAAACATCGGCTATGCAGCTATGACCGAGACCCCCTGCGTGATAGTAAACGTCCAGCGGGGCGGGCCTTCAACCGGGCAGCCCACCATGGCGGCACAGGGAGACATGATGCAGTGCCGGTTCGGATCGCACGGCGATTATGCGGTAATAGCCCTCTCCCCGGCAAGCGTGCAGGAGATGTACGACCTTACCGCAAAAGCGTTCAACCTCGCTGACGAGTACCGGGTGCCGGTCTTTTTAATGGCAGACGAGGTTATCGGGCATATGCGGGAGCGCATCATAATCCCCGATTCCGTTGCGCATACCGGAAGGCCGGCCTTTGTCCCCGGGACACCGCCGTTTCGGCCAAACGAGAACCTTGTCCCCGGCTTCCCCGTGTTCGGGAACGGCTACGGTACCCATGTTACCGGACTTACCCATGACGAGCGGGGATTCCCGTGCGCCACGAACCCCCAGCTGCACGCGGCACTCGTAAAGCGTCTCGTGGACAAGATCGAGTCGGCATCAGAAAAACTCGCCGACTTCGATATCGTTAACCCTGACGCGGAACAGGTCTTCATCGCGTACGGTTCCCCGGTCCGCACCGTCCAGCAGGTGCTCCACGATCATCCCGACAGTTCGATCGGATTTTTGCGGATCCGGACGGTCTGGCCGTTCCCGGCCCACGCGCTTTCGATCTTCAAAAACGCACAACGATTCATCGTCCCCGAGCTCAATCTCGGCCAGATCGCGCGGGAGATCGAGAGGTATGCGAAGGTGCCGGTTGTTTCCGTCCCGAAACTGGGCGGGGAACTCCACACGCCAAAAGAGCTCTGGAAAATCCTGGAGGCAGGCGCATGAGTTTTAACGAATGGCTCCGGCAGGACCGGCTCCCCCACATCTACTGCGCCGGCTGCGGGAACGGCACGATCATCAACTGCACGCTTGCCGCTGTCGACTCCATGGGCTGGAAAAAGGAGGACACGGTATTTGTCTCGGGGATCGGGTGCTCGTCGAGAGCGCCGGGCTACATAGTTACCGATTCGCTCCACACGACCCACGGGAGGGCGCTTGCCTTTGCTACAGGCGTCAAGATGGCGAGGCCGGACCTCCACGTGGTCGTCTTTACCGGAGACGGCGACCTTGCAGCAATCGGCGGGAACCACTTCATCCATGCCTGCCGGAGAAATATCGATCTCACGGTCGTCTGCATGAACAACCAGATCTACGGGATGACCGGCGGGCAGGGGAGCCCGACCACTCCGCGGGGCTGCCTCTCGACCACGACACCCTACGGGTGCACCGAGCCGGCATTCGACCTCTCGGAACTTGCAATCGCCGCCGGGGCCAACTTTGTCGCCCGCTGGACTTCGTACCACGTCAAGGAACTCGAACGGGCGGTAAAGACCGGCCTTGAAACCCCGGGGCTCTCGTTCATCGAGGCGCTCGTCCAGTGCCCCACGAACTTCGGGCGCCGGAACAAGTTCAAAAAAGTCGCCGACCAGATCGAGTACATCAAAGCACATTCCCTCTTAAAAGCCAAACGGGACCGGATGCTCGAACAGGGTGAGCCCATCCCTGAAGACATGTACGTGGTCGGGGAGCTCATGAAGCGCAGCCGACCTGCAATGGGCATCCCCAAAAAGGAGGCAGCACCATGAGGCGCGAAGTCAGGTTCTCCGGGTTTGGCGGCCAGGGGATCATCCTCTCCGCAGTCATCCTCGGGAGGGCGGCCGTGATGTACGACCACAAGTTTGCCG
>JAQWDG010000289.1 GCA_028705545.1 Methanoregula sp.
CGGAAACAGTGGAACGGCTCCTCAACAACCTGTTAAAAGCCGGCGGAATCCGGCGCATGGTCTTGAACGGCCCGCGCCTGCCCGCCATCGTGCCCTACGGCCCGGCAAAAGGTGTTGCCAATCCTCATACGATGAGAGGCACCATCCGTGTCGGTTCCGAAGAACTCGAACTGCAGGTCCATGTAGGAACCATTCTCCTGGAACTGGAAAACCGCGAGGTTATCCCTGTACTGAAATCCGCGTGTGAAGAAAGTATCACGGAATTTACCTGCCGGCTGCATGAAGGCAAGTTCATGAAGACAACACCGTCGCTCGTGGACTATGCAAAATACGGACCGAACGCCGACAGGGATATTCTTGGTATGGCAGATCCAAAAAGCCATTCAGGCCCCGTAATTATTCAGGGAATCAAGTAAACTATGCCAATCGGACGTGTAACCCAGGTAGTCGACTGCCGCGAGGCAATGGGCATGGGAAAAGGAGGAGGTATCGCACAGCGCGGTACCATCTCCGAGTGCCGGTACCCCGACGTTATTGTCGTCGCGATGTCACCGGGCCGCCGCCATGTCACAAAGCCGGTCTGCGATATTACTTCAGGACTGCGGCAGCAGGGTGTTGAGTACAGCATCAGTACGCTCGTACTCAACGCGGGAAGCGGTATCCCGCCGGATGCCCCGAAAATCGCGGGTTCCGCCCTGGGCGCCTATTTCGGGCTTACCGAGAAAGAGATCGTGCAGATCGAAAAGCACAGGGTCGCCATCCTCCACCACGGGAATGTCCGTTCCCATGTGGTGCATAAGGTACGGTTCATCCTTGCCGCGTGCAATGTGAAGGCGATCGTTGTTTCCCAGTCACCAATAGATTACGAGGATCTTGCAAAAGAGGGTGTGAAGACCGCGTACGTTATGCCGCCGGCAGACCAGATCCGGACCAAAGGTACGGTCATGGAAATCGTCAGCGGCGTGACCCGCGGCCAGACCCCCACACGCGAGAAGATGGCCGAAGTCATTTCGGCGGTTATGAAACTGATTAAAAAGAAGGATTCATTGGAGTGATTTAACAATGGCATACAAACCACAGTATTGTCCGGGCTCCACTATTGTCGCCGAAAACCGGCGCAAGCAGCTTGACCCATCCCACAAGCTGGAGAAGCTCCGCGATATTACCGATAAGGACATTGTACTGATTATGGGACACCGCGCCCCCGGTGCGGCATACCCGACAGCACACCCGCCCCTTGCCGAGCAGCAGGAACCAGCCTGCCCGATCCGCAAGATCGTCACCCCGACCGACGGCGCAAAAGCCGGCGACCGTGTCCGGTACATCCAGTTTGCCGACTCGATGTACAATGCACCCTGCCAGCCGTACGTCCGGTCCTGGCTCGAGATGTACAGATACCGCGGGATCGACCCGGGTACACTTTCCGGCCGTCAGATCATCGAGTGCCGTGAGAGAGATCTCGAAAAGTACGCAAAGGAACTCGTCGGAACCGAGCTCTTCGACCCGGCCCGCACCGGTATCCGTGGCGCAACTGTGCACGGACACTCCCTCCGTCTCGACGAGAACGGTATGATGTTCGATATGCTCCAGCGCTGTGTCCTCGACAAGAAGGCCGGCGTTGTCAAGTATGTCAAGAACCAGATCGGCGAGCCCCTCGACTCCGAAGTCAAGGTCGGCAAGCCGATGGATGAGAAGTGGCTCAAGGCACACACTACCATGTACCACTCGCTTGTCGGTACCGGCTTCCGCGATGACGCCGAGTATATCGAGTATATCCAGCGCATCCACTCGCTGAGGACCAAGTACGGCTTCATGCCGAAGGAGTGATTACGATGGCAGGAAAAGCAAAAATCGAGAGATCCCAGAAACTCTTCCTGAAGGCAATGAAGGAGAAGTTCGCAGAAGACCCGACCGCAACCCACACGGTATTCGGCCGCAAGGGTCTCGAACAGTCTCCCCGTAAGATGGAGTTCTTAAAGGAAGGCCAGAAAGTCGCAATGGAACGCGGCATCTCAATGTACGACCCGAAACGCTGCCACCTCGGCGGTATCCCGCTCGGTCAGCGCCAGCTGATGACCTACGAGGTCTCCGGCACCGGTGTCTTCGTTGAAGGTGATGACCTCCACTTCGTCAACAATGCTGCAATGCAGCAGATGTGGGACGACATCCGCCGGACGATCATCGTCGGCCTCGACCTCGCCCACAACACCCTCCAGAAGCGTCTGGGAAAAGAAGTTACCCCTGAGACCATCAACGAGTACCTCCACGTCCTCAACCATGCAATGCCCGGCGGCGCAGTCGTTCAGGAACACATGGTCGAGACCCACCCGGCACTCGTCGACGACTGTTACGTCAAGGTCTTTACCGGCGACGACGAGATGGCAGACGACCTCGAACCCCAGTTCGTCTTAAACCTCGACAAGCTCTTCCCGGCAAAGCAGGCAGCAGCCCTCAAGGCAGCAGTCGGCAAGTCCATGTGGCAGGCTGTCCACATCCCGACAACCGTCTCAAGAACCTGCGATGGTGGAACGACCTCCCGGTGGTCCGCCATGCAGATCGGTATGTCCTTCATCGCCGCGTACCGCATGTGCGCAGGTGAAGCAGCAGTCGCCGACCTGTCCTTTGCGGCAAAGCACGCCGGTGTTATCCAGATGGGTGACATTCTCCCGGCCCGCAGAGCACGTGGCCCGAACGAGCCCGGTGGCATCAAGTTCGGTCACTTCGGCGATATGATCCAGGCAGACCGCAAGTACC
>JAQWDG010000290.1 GCA_028705545.1 Methanoregula sp.
CCGATCCGGCTACAGCCGACCCGTACCTTGCCCGGGCGGCCGGCCTGTACGAGGAGGCAAAGGCGGCGGCGCAGCGCATCCGCAGTATCAGCCGCTTTGCCCATGCGCTCGTGGGAGAGTGCGAGCTTGCCCGGATTGCCTGCCAGAAGTTCGGTCGGCCGCTGCCAAAGGATATCGATGCAAAATACAGCAATGCATTTTCCATCTACTGCCAGATCGGTTCGAAGTGGGGCATGGCGCAGTGCTTCATCTCCGAATCGCTGCTCTACCTTGCCATGGCAGACCTCTACCCGGATAAGTTCGCGGATACCTCGGACAAGCTCGCCCTTGCCGAAACCTATGCAAAGGAGCTTGGCCTTACTTCCGAACTGGCGCTGATAAAAAGGATCAAGGGACACACCAGTCCCGCAACGGAGCTCAACCCGCTCACGTTCCTCTGACTAAAAAAACCCCTTTTCCTTTCCTGTGCCTTCCTTGCCGGCCGTATCTTACAGGAAAGCTGTGGCGACGGGGCCGCACCATACCGTGACCGTGACAAGGAGGATAATCCCGGATATATGGATGGAGAGGGGGATCTTCTGCATTGCCTGAGTCACGTTTTGGGTTGCTGTCGTTGCTGCGGTCATGGTTCGTTCCTTCCACATGCACTGATCACTGGTGGTTCCGGACGCGGTATAAAGCGCAAAGAAGTTGGAAAACCGGGTGCGGAAATTTTCCAAACGGGCCCGGTAATTTTCTCTGATCGAAAAGAAAAAATCCGGATCTTTTTGGCCGCGAAAATTTTTTGCCGGTACGGCCGACCGGTCTTTTTTGAAAAATATCCGGATCGGCAGGAAAATTCACGTCGGAGCTGAAAATTTTGAGTTAGTTGTACATCCAACAGTTGGATAATTATCCAACTGTTGGCTCAATAACTAACAGGTCTTTTCCGGCGCGAAAATATTTTTGCCGGATTTTTCCTTTAGCGCACGTGTCCATTACAGCGATTCCAGCACGGTTTTGACCAGCGTGTTCGTGGCAGGATCGGATCCGAACCGGAACGCCATCTCCCCTTTTTCTGTGATCCGGTAGGACTTTTCCCGTCGGGCTTCCCCGGGACGGATCTCTTCGGCAAACCCTGTATCCACAAGAGCAGACATGAACCCGGAGAACGTTCCCTGTGTCAGTTCGTCCGCAGCCTTTCTTCCCTTTTTGTAGGTTGCGGCAGGGGGAACATTCCGCTTTCGGGCCATCACATAGAGCGGCCAGAGCTGATCGTAGAGATACTGTCGCGAAACAGGAGCCGGGATGGTTGATTTCCCCTCGTTCCTTCCGTATTTGACTAAAAGCGCAAGGATTGTCTGGTAATTGGGATTTGCAAGAAAGGCTGTGGGCGAATGGCCCGGCAGCGGGACGGGGGTCAGGATTTTTTCATCGAATGCTGCCCGGACCTCCCCGTTCACCCACGGGGCAATGGCGAGGAGCGCGAGAGAGAGGGCTTTCGATCCCCCTGAAAGATCGAAAGTATAGCGCGCCCCGGGATGTTCCCGGCGGATCCGGGTCAGGGCATCGCGGATGGAAGAGTATACCGGAGCGGAGATCACTTCGTTCGTGAACGATATGCCGATGGAGGTGGAAGTGTCCTTTGCGGCAGAGACCGCATGCCTGATGGCCAGCCGCGGCTTTTCAATTTCGGGATCGGCATGCTTGTAATAGATGGTGTTGTCGGTAAAGACGTACGTCCGGGTGATATCGGGATAATCCCGGAACGATGCGGTGTAGGTGGAGGGGAGCTTGTCACCGGCGGTGATGATGTGGATGTGTCCTATATTGGGCATACAGGGAACTTTAAAACCGCACCATTAAAGTGTTGTTTATTAATTGCCGTTGTTGTGTGTCTGCGAAGTTTTACCGGGTCTTTTGGGTGCAGCACTGTCATTTTTTGCAGGGTTATACCCTGCCCTGTAAATAATTGCCTTCTCCAGACAAATCGAAGTATGTGTGTGTTCTTATCAAAATAATATTTTTTTAGTATTCATCTAACAGATTTATATTACAAGTTAACATTAATATAATTATACTTAAGCAAATATCTATTTATTCCCATAAGCAAAAGTAAAGCTGGAGACCCCCCGGGTCAGTCAAGAGATGCAAGAATGCAGTAGTTTTCGGGACAGGAAAATCCACCCCCCCCTTGCCCGTGACTTTCTGGTTGGATGGCCTCCACAGGTGAAACTATGGCAAAACTTGAAAAAGAGTTACCGGATATTGAGTGCACGCTGAACGTCAAAGTCGGACAGTACGGTGCGGTCTGTCTTCCCAGCCAGGAAGGATCCACCGGGTATCACTGGATCCTTCCAGCCGTACCGAACTGCATCAACCGCACGGCTGATGGATGGATCCCCGCGATCACTACGGCCCCCGGTTATGTAGGTACGCCCGGGTTCCATTACTTCGCCTTCATCGGTGTTACGCCGACACAAACGTCACCGAAGATGGTCTTTTACCTTGTGCCGCCGGGGCGCACGCAACCGGTCCAGAAAGCCGTCTGTACGGTCACCGTGAGCAAGTAAATACCCTGTATTGTATCATTTTCGGAGCAGTCCTGTGATAGGATGGTGTGGGGGGCTGCTCCCCTCTCCCTAGTAATTTATCCGTGTTCTGGGTCCTTTGTCGGGATTTTCCATAAGTAGGAGGATGTTTGTATATTATGATCCATTACCGACTCAGGGTCCGGTGAGGCATTGCGGGGCGCCTATCGGGGTGGTGGC
>JAQWDG010000291.1 GCA_028705545.1 Methanoregula sp.
TGAGCGCGATAAGGTTGAACGGCGCAAACGTCTCCATTCCCTGTTTCATGAACAGGTACGACGACCCCCACAAAAAGACGGTGAAGATGAGGAGCAGTTCGGCGGTTATCTGTTTCATGGGTATCGGCGGTTTTTCATTTATGGGCAGGCCACAAGGGAAAAAATACTGTTGATCTCCTATCAGTTATCCGCGATCGGGCAAAAATACGCCGATAAGTGAAATTATTTTTTCATTGAACGCTGGTATGGACCACCGAGAGACCGATGCGGGACACCACGGGCCGGTCTCGCCCCGGATTCCCGCCACGGGCTCCTGCACATCGGAAACTGGGAAAATAAAAAATGGTCGGGGTATCGATCCCCCGTAACGCCGGTCCCGCCCGGGTTACCGGGACTTCACTGAAACCGGTCCATCCGGTAGCCGGCGGTTGTCACCGCTCCTTCAATTGCCCCGGCATGATCTTTACCCCGGGCCTCAAGCTCGATCTCCACCCGGGCCATCATCAGCGGGACATCGCCCTCTCCCTGTGCATGGTGGATGGAGACGATATTGCCGCCCTGCTCCGCAATAACAGAAATGAGCCCGGCAAGCGCCCCGGGCCGGTCATCGAGCATGACGGAGAAGTGCAGGATCCGCCCCTGCCGGGCCATGGCCTGCCGGACGATCCGGAAGAGCTGGGGCGAATCGACATTGCCGCCGCTTATCACGGGAACGACCGTGCTCTCACTCGGGATCTTCACCCTGCCGGAAAGGAGTGCAGCAAGCGGGGCTGCCCCGGCACCTTCGGCAACGATGTGCTTGCGTTCGAGCAACAGGAGTATCGCATCGGCAATCTCCTCCTCCGAAACGAGCACGACATCGTCGATAAGTTTTTTTAGGACGGGAAAAGTCAGGGCGCCAGTCTCTGCCACCCGGATCCCATCGGCAATGGTCGGCTGTGCCCCGACCCGCACGGGCGATCCTGCGGCAACCGATGCAAAAAGCGACGGGCTGGCCGCGGCCTGTACCCCGATGATGCGGATACCCGGTTTCAGGGCTTTGGCTGCGGTCGCGATCCCGGCAGCAAGCCCGCCGCCTCCCACCGGCACGATGATCGTACCGGTATCCGGGAGGTCGTCTAAAATCTCGGTGCCGATGGTGCCCTGCCCGGCAATAACCTCCTCATCGTCGTACGGGTGAATAAAGAGCCGCCCTTCCCGCGCCAGTGCCCCTGCCCGCACAATACTCTCCTCAAGCGACGAGCCTTTCAGGAGGATCTCCGCACCGTAGGCCCTTGTCGCCTCCTGTTTTGCGAGAGACGCCCAGACCGGCATCACGATCGTTGCCCGGACCCCGGCCGAATGGGCCGCCACTGCTACTCCCTGCGCGTGGTTGCCGGCAGATGCAGCGACCACGCCATGCTCCCGGGCGGCTGCGGTATTGACGAGGATCTTGTTTGTCGCTCCACGGACCTTGAAGGACCCGGCCTTCTGGAGCGACTCCAGCTTGAGGCAGACCCGGGCGCCCGTCCGTGCAGAGAGCGACGGGGAAAATACGAGCGGCGTGCGGATGACATGCCCGAAAATTCTCTTTTCCGCTGCCCGTATATCTGCAAGGGAGACCATGAAGGAAAAACCGCTCTCCGGGCATATGAGAGTTGCGGCGGAGCGGGCGGATTCAATAACCTGATAATCATTTCAGGAACGCATCGTCCCCCACAAAAGGGATCCATGGTTCATCCCGGAGAAAAAAGGAGAGATTATTACAGGCCGATCGGGGACATCAATCGTATTTCCGGAACAGTGCCGGGTTCTGCCTGCGGATCCACCAGCGCCGGAGAATAAATGCTCCCCCTGCAATCACCAGCAGGAGGCAGACAATTCCTGCAATGGTCCAGGCCGGAATGCCGGCCGGGGATTTTGGGGCTGAAGGAATTTCGGTTGTTGCAGCAGTTACCGGCGCCGTGGTCGCAGCCTGCCGGACGGCAGGAGTCTCCTGCAGCCCAGCAGATCCGGTCGTCTCTTTCGGGACGGTCGGGGTCGTACCGGAAGCAGACGATGATGTGACTTCAGGTGTACGCGTTGCTGACGGTTCCGGGGACTCAACGACAACGGCAAAGTACGAAAAGCCCGGCGTTGTTGCCTGGTAGGTATACGTATCCCCGTTCAAACCTGACTGCGTTGTCGGCAGGGCAGTCCATTGCGTGTCGTGGTTCCGCATCAGGACAATGTTTGCCGGATCGTAATCATGGTCGAGAAGCCACTGCCGGCTTACCGAGAAGGTGATGACGCCGCTGCTGACTGTATCCTGGTTGATGCCCACCGGTTCGATCTGGAAATATCCGACAACGGTCTGGCCCGGCGGGGAACCGCCGCCCGCGACCGGCAGGCCGGTTATGTCAACGGTTCCCGGGCTCGTAGAGAAGGTGATCTGTACCGTGTCCAGCGCAACCGGTGCGGTTATCCCGGGATTCTGGTGAAAGGAAAAAGTTGCCGGCTGCCCGGCAACAATCCCGGAGATGGTTGCGGCTGTCGAACCGCCGACTCCGGGACCGCCGGTGCCGCCATCGCTGTTCCCGGACGGTGCAGCCGGTGCCGTGGTATATGCCTTTAAGCAGATATTACTGTTGTTCACACCCCATCCGGTAACAACCGTTTTCCAGTCCACCCATCCGCTGCCTCCAAGAACGTACGACTGGCCGGCAGACGAGACAACACCGCTGGAATACCCGGGAGAATTTATCTCCGTCGGGATATAGTAATCGTTT
>JAQWDG010000292.1 GCA_028705545.1 Methanoregula sp.
CCGAGATCGATTCCATGAAAGAAGGAGGCGCGTATCCCCTTGGCATCGTCATCGATGTAGCCGGAAAAACGATGAAGAAAGACTACGAGCCGGTCCTCGAACGCCGGATCCACAACTTCATCAACTACGGCGAAGGCTCATGGCACGTGGCGCAGAGGGACCTTATCTGGGTCAGGATCTCCAAAGAGGCGTATGCAAAAGGCGTTAAGGTCGAACACCTGGGCAAGCTCCTGGCAAGCAAGTTCCGGATGGACTTCCCGCAGCTGCTCGATGCTGTTTCCGTGACGCTGATCACCGATCCCGACAAAGTTCTTGCCGCAAAAAAAGAGGCAGATGAGATCTACACGGAACGCGACGCCCGCATCAAGGGAATGCGGGACAACGATGTCGATACCTATTATTCCTGCACCCTCTGCCAGACGTTTGCCCCGAACCACGTCTGCGTGATCACCCCGGAGCGGCCGGCGCTCTGCGGGGCGATCAGCTGGCTCGACGGGAAGATTGCCTACGAGATTTCCCCTTCCGGCGCAAACCAGCCGATCGAGAAAGGTGCGCTCATCAACGCCCAGAACGGCGAATTCGAAGGCGTGAACCGGTTTGTCAAAAAGGCGAGCCATGGGGAGATCGAGCGCTGCTCGCTGTATTCCGTTATGGAATTTCCCATGACCTGCTGCGGGTGTTTCGAGGCAATCGCCCTGATGCTCCCCGAGGTAAACGGCATCATGGTCGTGAACCGCGAATACAAGGGAATGACCCCTTCCGGCATGACCTTTTCGACACTTGCCGGGACCATCGGCGGCGGGGCCCAGACCCCGGGCTTTGCCGGGATCTCGAAATACTACATCCTTTCTGACCGGTTCCTCCAGGGAGAGGGCGGGATCGAACGGCTTGTCTGGATGCCGACGCAGCTCAAGGAAGAGCTCAAGTCCCGGCTCGTACCCCTGCTGGAGAGCAAGGGGCACCCGGAACTCTTTGACAAGATTGCCGATGAGACCACTGCTGCAACCATCGAGGACCTCACGACCTTCCTTGCCCGGGTCGGCCACCCGGCGCTTGCGATGAAACCCCTGATGTGAGGCGCGACCATGGAACCTGACCTGAAATTCGGCTGGACCAGCACAGTGGGAAAAGTCGTCCTTGGCGCAACGAAAAACGAAGGGGGTACCCGGTCGAAGTCCTACACGATCGGCGGGGGAACAACGCTCCCCTTCATGGAAAAGGAGCCCGCGTTTCCCGCACCGCTGATTGCCTTTGAGATCTGCGACGATGCACGGTACTGGTCGCCGATTGTCAATGATTTCTGCGGCGACCTGGTTAAAGATCCGGCGGCATGGGCAAAGACCGCGGAAAGCACCTATGGGGCAGATCTCGTCCGGCTCTGCCTGACAAGTACCAAACAGCGCGACTTTTCCGATATCCCGGCGATAGGTAAAACGGTCGAGACCGTCCTTGCCGCAACCACGCTGCCGCTTGTCATCGAGGGGAGCAACGAGCCCAGGATCGACAGCGAGGTCTTTTTGAAATGCGGCGAGACCGGGCAGGGGGAAAAACTCCTGCTCGGCACAGCAGAAGCCGGGCGGTACCGGAGCATTGCGGCTGCGGCCCTTGCCTACAACCACTCGATCATCGCCCAGTCGCCGATCGATATCAACCTTGCAAAGCAGCTCAACATTCTCTTAAAGGAGATCGGGGTTGCCCGGGACCATATCGTGATCGACCCCTACACGGGAGCGCTCGGCTACGGGTTCGAGTACTCGTACTCGGCAATGGAGCGGATCCGGTTCTCGGCGTTAAAAGGGGACACGGACCTTGCAATGCCGCAGATCTGCGCTCCTTCGGATTCCCTCACGGTAAAAGAGGTGCGGGAGGCAGAAGGGCCGGCACGGGACAGCATGGCAGTCGAGTGGGAATTTACCACCAGCCTTGCCGCTGCGGTTGCGGGAGCGGAGATCGTCTGCGTCCGCCATCCGGAAACCGTCAAACGGTTAAAGGCGGCATTTGCCGGGCTCTGTGCCCGCACGGAGGTGTAACATGGCACTCAAGGCCCTTGACATCTACAAGCTCCTCCCGAAAAAGAACTGCAAGGAGTGCGGGGATCCCACCTGCCTGACGTTTGCGATGAAGCTCGCAGCCGGGAAAGCCGATGTCGAGCTCTGCCCGTACCTCGACGACAATGCAAAGAACGTGCTCGGGGCAACGACCCGCCCGCCCATCAAGCTTGTCGGGGTCGGGGTTGGCGAGCGCTCGTACTCGGTCGGCGAAGAATTTGTCCTGTACCGCCACGACAAGACATTCTACCACCCGCCGGGTATCATGTTCTCTGTTTCCGATACAGAGAGCGAGGCAGAGATCGCGGCGGTGACCGCACGGGTCAAAGACGAGACGCTGACCCGGGTCGGGGCCGACCTGAAATTCAACGGGACGGCGATTGTCAACACAAGCGGTTCGGCAGAGACCTATGCAAAAGCGGTTGCAGCAGTAGAAAAGACCGCAGGACTCCCCGAGATCCTTGTCTCGGAGAACCCGGAGGCGCTCGAAGCGGCGCTTGTCCTGTGCGGGACCTATCACCCGGTGATCTGCGCAGCGACACCGGAGAACTATAAACCACTCTGTGCCATTGCAAAAAAGCACGGGTGCCGGCTCGTTGTGCGTGCGCCAACGCCCGAAGCACTCGCAGAGCTTACCAAAAACTGCGTGGCGGAAGGCGTGAAAAACCTCCTTGTCGATCCCGCCCCGCAGAC
>JAQWDG010000293.1 GCA_028705545.1 Methanoregula sp.
CGACCTCGATGTCGTGTTTCTTGTACCGGTCGAGCGCGATCTCCTCATCGGTCCGGACGATCTTGTTGTTCACCCGGGCCCGGGCATAGCCCTCGGCGTTGAGGTCGCGGAGGAGCTGCTGGTAGGTTCCCTTCTTCTGCCGGACGATGGGCGCAAGGACCGTGACCTGGCCGGGATGTTCCGCCGCGATCTGGTCGGCGATCCGGTCCGGGCTCTGGGCTGCGATCGGGATGTTGTGCTCGGGGCAGTAGGGTGTCCCGATCCGGGCAAAGAGGAGCCGGAGGTAATCGTAGATCTCGGTGGTGGTCCCTACGGTCGAGCGGGGATTTTTGGATGTGGTCTTCTGCTCGATCGAGATTGCGGGGGAGAGCCCTTCGATGGAATCCACGTCGGGCTTCTGCATCATCCCGAGGAACTGGCGGGCGTAGGAGGAGAGGGACTCGACGTACCGCCGCTGGCCTTCCGCATAGAGCGTGTCAAAGGCGAGCGTGGATTTGCCGGACCCTGAGACCCCGGTGATCACAACAAGCTTGTCACGGGGGATCTCCACATTGATATTTTTCAGGTTGTGCTGGCGTGCACCCTTGATGATGATATCCTTCATGCTGGTGTGCTCAGACTGTTGACGCCCGGCATTTAAAGCGGTTCAGTTCGGGGCATGAAAGTGAAAACGAGGGAAGTCCCGGTAAATATCCCTTAATTCCCCCTCAAGTACACCAAAATTAACATAAATGTTAAGGTTGGTGACTTTCAAGGGGAAACCACGGAAGAATGTGTCCCCGGGAATTTTAAAGTCCGAAACGGACCGCAAAAACAGAACAAACAAAATTCTGCACTGTCTGCCGTAAGTCAGAATCGGCCTTTCATTACCCGTCTTCCTCATTTGCGGAGCAGCTCTTTAACAGCACTCGCGAGCGGTGCCAGATCATGCCGAATGGTCTCCCACAGAATAGTATCGCTGATGCTGAAATAACCGTGAACCATCTTGTCCCGCATTCCTGCGAATTCTTTCCAGGGAACGTCAGGGTAACTTTCGGTGACTTCTGGGGGAATTTTCTTTATTGCTTCCCCGATAACAACAAAGTTGAGGATAATTGCATCGCGTGTTTTCCGATCGCCAAGCAGATCTTCGTAGGTTATTCCATCCGTATAGGACCGGATTGCCGAGATTGCATCGTCAATATCCGTGAGATAGAGTGTTACCTCGCGTTTAGACATAGATGACCTCGGAAAGCACATCCTGCCGGATCACCGGCTTTAAGGAATCCGCGGTTACGAGGTCTACCCGGGCACCAAGCTGTTCTGAGAGAAAATTCTCAAGCCTCATAAAGGTAACAAAGCCCACCGGCCGCGAAAACTCAACCAGGAGATCGATATCGCTCTGTTCAGTCTCTTCATTCCGTGCAACCGAACCGAACACACCGATTGTTTTGACAGAATATTCATCGGAGACCTTTCCTTTGAGGTCTTTTAATGAGGATAGAACATTCTGTTGGCTGGGTTTCATGGTTTTACCTATGGTAACATGGGTTACGAAGTATTAATAAATAGTTTATGCCGAAGTCATTTTTCCGTACATCTTACGTGTAATGGAGTTTCCCCTTATATACCGGCGAGCATTTCCCTCCCCCAAAAACACCCCCTCTTTTTCCCTACCCCCTCCTGCACACCCCATCCCCCCTTGACTTTTGCCTCGCAAAAGCGTACATTAGGGTTTTACAGCGCCGTGTAAAATGCCCGGTTTTGCCTGAATCCTGCGTAAATAGCAGATCCGGAAAAAGTGTGTAAAACTGCACGGTTTTTGTGCAAAAATGGATCGAAAACAGGGAAACGGGGCTCGATATAGGCCCGGATTGACCATGTTGAGATACCCTTTCCGGGTTGAGGGTAGTACCTCTTGCCCTCATGAACCGGAAACCTGATTATCTTCCTCGCATAATGGATTGATCTGAGAAACCTCAAAACACGAGCCTGTCCCATGGAAGTCGAGGAACAGATCATCCGGGAATTGCATCAGGTGCCGTGCCAGCACTATCGTGAGGTCCTTGATTTTATCCGGGAAACAAAGAAGAAAGCCGGCAAAAGAACTGGTGATACCGCGCTTGCCAGCGAATCTTCCCTGAAAAAGGACTGGTTACGTCCCGGGGAAGACGAGGCATGGGCGGACTTGTAAAGGGCGACGTTGTTGTCGTTTTGTTTCCCGTTTCTAGATCTGAGCAGCGCAAAGAAACGTCCTGCCCTTGTCCTTGCCACGCCCGATGGTGAAGGATGAAGCGATGAGTACAATCGTCGATAAAATGGTGAAAATAATTCAGGAATAACGCGAAAAAAAAGGAAAATCCTGGGAGTGAAAGGGTACACCGTCATCGGGGAATTCGGGTGTGCGGGGTGGAACACGAATAGTTTCTTGAAATATTTCGGTGGTCTCAACAAGGGGAAGCCCGATGCCGAAGATCTCAGGAATGTGGAAGCGTTTCCACGGGACCTGTTAGAGAAAGCCCGGGAATAAAGAGCAGGGCGGGGATGCCATGGACACCATCCAATCGAACCCTTCTGCACAGCCCCTGTGAGGGATCGCGGTTCCGGCAATTAACGACGGCGGCCTCCTGTTCCGGTTCCGTCAATCACTGAGTGGACGGGTCCGCACCACATCAACTGCTCCGATGAGCACGATGTCACTCTTTTATCAGAAATCACAGCGTTAAGAGAAACAATGAAAGAACTTCGGTGTGAGATTGA
>JAQWDG010000294.1 GCA_028705545.1 Methanoregula sp.
GAAACCCATGAGGTGATCAGCAAATTGGGTCTTCCTTTTCATTATCAGGATGACTTCACCAATGACAGAAATAGAAGTGAATATATGGTAATCCAGATTCACCGCATGACTGATAGTAGTCATCCGATCGTTATTTTCCAGACATTCAAAAAAGATCCCGGTATCCAAAAACACATTTCCGGTCATTGAGTAAGTGCCCGGTATTTCAATAGCCGCCGTTCTGCATCAATACGGCTTCGTGCAAAAACAATACGGCCATCCGGTCCAACACCCCCCCCATACGGGAGCATCCCCTGCTGGTAGGGTTTCCCTATTATCTTTACGGGGTCGTACTCTTCAATTTGCATATTTACAATTTAATCGCGGAATATGATAATTATTCCGGTCGGATCACTCTTCGGTTGCACGACTGTTCTGTCATTGGATATATAATCACCAATTTATCCCGCAATGCACCCATTATTTTCCAGCATAATCGCAGCATCACACAACGTCTTGACCGCATTCATATCATGCGACACAAACACGATCGATCCCCCTCCCGCCCGAAACTCCTGGATCTTCCGCATGCACTTCTGCTGGAAATACGCATCCCCCACGGACAACGCCTCGTCGACCAAAAAACACGTCGGGTCAGCATGGATCGCAATCGAGAAAGCAAGCCGCATCGTCATCCCGGAGGAATAGGTCTTGATGGGTTCGTTGATGAAGTCCCCGAGCTCGGAGAAATCAATGATCGTTTGCTTTTTCCGGTCGAGCTCGTCTTTTGTCATCCCGATGAGCGTGCCGTTCATGTAAATATTCTCTAAACCGGTCATCTCGGCATTGAACCCGGTCCCGAGCTCAAGAAGCCCGGTCACTTTCCCGTCAACTTTAATGGTGCCACTGTCCGGGATGACAATGCCGGAGAGGATCTTGAGAAGCGTAGATTTCCCCGCGCCATTCTGCCCGATGATCCCGAGTGTCTCACCATTCTTCACTTCAAAGGAGATGTTGTCGAGCGCGACAAAGTCCTTGTGGTATTTCTTCCGGTAGACGATCTCCCTGAGCCGGTCGGCCGGCGAGCGGTAGAGCTTGAACTGCTTTCTAGATCCCGTCAACTTTTATCATGGATGCGTGTATTGTCGCTGATTCCCGGGCGCATTAAAAATATCGGGAACGTAAACGAAGGTTGAAGGGAAAAAGATTCATGAAGGGAATTGAATCTGACAGGGCCAACGAAACTGGCCTAAAAAAGATTCACGCATACGAATCTCCATTACACATCATCGAAAATAAGATCCACATCCGCAATTTCCATATGATCCTTTTCTTCAATATCACGGATAAGTGATTTTACTGATGTGCGTGACAAAAGACCTGACACCCAGAATGATCTCAATATTGAATGGAGCGTAAGCGTCACAACTCCGTTAGTTTCGGCGTATTTCAGCGCTGCCGAATCCATCGATGAAAAAATCCCGGAACGCTTGGTACAGATGCAGATTGCCTCAAGTTCCCCTTTTCCCAGTGCCCTTTTTGAAGTCAGCAGTCGATGGTACTCATGTTCTTCCTCATCAGTGGGGGATACGATGTTCAGCTGTCCGAAAATATCTTTGGGAAATGAATACCCGTACTCCAGCGAGACTGCCAGTTCTTCATAAATCATCGGGGTAATCACCAATTGGTGGTGGGAAAACAGTTTTTTTAATTGGTTTAACCGTCCGATCTTTGCAAATGCACTGATGATGTCGGTGTCCATGACAATAAGTTCAGCCAACGATACAGTCAACTCCCTTTTTCAGATCACTCTTTGAGGGGCCATGAACCACCCGCGGTATTCCGCGCTGCAAAAGAACACTTTTGAGTCCCTCAATGGGAAGTCCTGCAATTTCCGCTGCCCGTGAAAGCGTCACCTCTTTGTGGCGGTATAACTCGATAGCCATATCAATTTTCATACCTGGACGCACCTCAAGCATGGTCCGGAATGCATCTTCCAGTAATTTTTCCCGGTTTTTATAGTACCCTGCACGGATCAGACTGTTCATACCCACTTTAATCAGATCTGTTTTCATCATAACCCCGGTGTTAGTACGTCTTTCTTTATCCTATCGAACATATAAAATGGATCAATCCTGGAAATGACCCCACATTCCCGGATTTCTCCTTATCGGACAGATATCCAATGAGAATATTAGTAGGGATGATACATTATTTTTGCCACCCCACCAGGGATCGCTAAATTCTTTGAGTTTCCCTCAAGGGTATCTATAAGAAAACGATCAAACTTACCAATCTGATACATCCATCCAGCGAATTTTTCCGGAGGTACCGGGTGTTTTAGCACTAAATTGGATTTGCGGTCAATATCCTAGCCTCGCAAGGGGGAAAAATTAAGAAAATTAATGGGGGGGCTTAATTTATATAATTTTTATCATTCCCCGATCCGGCGAAACACGTCGGGTCCGCATGGATTGCAATCGAGAACGCGAAGCCGCATTGTCATCCCGGATGAACAGGTCTTGATCGGCTCGTTGATGAAATCGCCATGTCCGGAAAAATCGATGATCGTTTGCTTTTTCCGGTCGAGCTTGTCCTTTGACATGCCGATGAGCGTGCCGTTCATGTAAATATTTTCGAAGGCCGGTCATCTCGGCATTGAACCCGGTCCCGGGTTCGAGGAGACCGGTCACCTTGCCATCGACATGGATCGTTCCCTTGTCCGGGATGACGATGCCGGAGAG
>JAQWDG010000295.1 GCA_028705545.1 Methanoregula sp.
GGCACCAGCTGGTTCTTGATATCGTGCCGGGTGATCGAAGAGAGGATCGCCAGTTTGGTGTTTGCCCGGGCAAGGGCATCCTCCACGGCCTTGCGCTCGGTGATATCGGTTGCAACGGACATAAACACCGACTCCCCGCAGTGCTGGATGAGAACCGTTTTTACGAGGCAATGCCGGATACTGCCGTCCCTGATCCGTATATCGGCTTCCGCAGGATCCGGTAAGACCTTTCTTTCCTCAAGGGCACGGATCCGTTCCCGGGACGCAGCAACGCTTTCCGGAGTAAATAAGGAGAAGACCTCCCGTCCTTCGAGGTCTTTTGTGACAACGCCCATGCGCCGGGCTGCTGCCGGGTTGGCATAGCGTATCCTTTTGCCGTCGTGGATGATTACATAATCTGGCAGGTTGTCCGCAAGGTTGCGGTACCGCTCCTCGCTCGAACGCAGTTCCGTCTGGGAGCGGGCCATGTTGAGCATGATAAACAGGCTGGTGGACAGGATGTACGCAACGATGGTGCCGGTAATGAAAAGCAGGTTCGAGAGATCCGGACTCATGAGCGTAAGCTCTTCAGTGATGGTAAGCCAGGAAGTGCTCCTGATAACCATGAGGGCCGCGACTCCTGAAAGGGACCCGGCAAAAAAGAGTTTGAGCAGCCGGGTCTCCGGTTCCCGGGCTTTCACGGCAAAGTATGCGGAAACCAGCAGGCACGGTACGATAAGGGCGGTCATGATCGCGCTGCGGACGGTGATGAGATCGGCTACATAGGTGAAATAGAGATACAGGACGGCGATAAGGAAGAGCACGCTGCAGGCTTCGCGCGGAAGCGGTTTTGACTGGAAATACCTGCGGGTACTGTCCACTCTCATAAGAAGTGAGAGCACAACAAGGAGGTTTGCAACGACAATGGAGAGAATATCCGGCACGTAATCCCGGAGCGTGAGCAGGAGATATCCCGGTACGATGAGAAGGAGGCTGGCCGTCCAGAACTGGAAGCCATTGTAGGTTTTCTGGGTTTTCCAGTAGATGAGGAGGATCAGTGCGAGGGACAGATTTGAGACAAAAATAATCAGAAACAGTGTCCTGCTATCCGGTATCCACATGGTAGTAGTCTCCGTTCATATGCGACGGGCCCAAGGCATCTTCGACACCAGGGACAGTCTATCCAAGAATATTAAACCATTGAGCTTTTTGGCGGGATTGACCGGGAATGGCTGAGGTGCCGGGCCGGAACCCTCCCAGCATACGGATTCGGTCGCTGTGCGGGAGAGGGAATACCGGGATCGGGCGACCATCCACTTGCCCCGGCACATACCTATTTAGGCCGGGTGGGGCGATTCACTGCTATACCCTACAGGGGTGAGCAGGAATGTCAGACAAAATTGACGGGAGACTTGAACTCTTAACCAGCAAAAACAGTGCACTCGTGCTCGTGGATTACCAGCCCACGATGTTCTCGGGAGTTGCATCGGGAGACAAGACGGTCATCAGGAATGCCGCATACTGTGCGGCGAAGGCTGCCTGGATCCTCGATGTCCCGGTCGTGCTCTCGGCGATCAACCCGGCAGGCAACGGGAAGTTCCTTGCCGAGATCGCGGATCTCTTCCCGGGGCAGGAGGTGTATGCCCGTGTCGTGCCCGGTTTCGATGCGTTCGAGGACGAAAAGACGTGGAATGCATTTAAAAAAACCGACCGGAAAAAGATGGTGATCTCGGGACTCTGGACGAGCATGTGCTTTGCCTACACGGCCCTGCATGGGATTCGTGAAGGGTACGAGGTGTATGGGCTGATGGATGCCGGTGGCGATTCAACACCCGACGCCCACCGGTATGGGATCGAACGGATGATCCAGGCAGGAGTGGTCCCGATCACCGTTGAATCGCTGGTCTCGGAATGGATGCACGACTGGGCGAACCCGAAAGCCGGGGAACTGGTAAAAGAGGTGTACTCGCGGTACGGCTACATGATCGGCCTTGGAAGAACCTGAAAACCAGGGATCCCTGATGGCAGAACCTGAAAAAGTACCTGACGGTATGAAGATCACCGTCACCAAGAACGGCCCCTATATCGTGACCGGCGGCGTGCCGCTTATCCAAATGGAGATCTGCAATGATGACGAAGGCTATTGCCGGACATGGCGGGAAGTGAGACGATATCCCCTGCAGGAGACCTATGCCCTCTGCCGGTGCGGGCACTCGGAGAACAAACCGTTCTGTACCGGGATGCATGTGAAGATCGGCTTTGACGGGACCGAGACCGCAGGGAACGAGCCGTATCTCCGGCATCCAAGGATCATCCGGGGCCCGGAACTGGAACTGCTCGACTACGAAAACCTCTGCGTCCATGCCCGGTTCTGTATGCGGGCCGGAGGAATCTGGGGGCTCACCGAACAGTCGGATAACCCGGAGGCCCGGGAGATCGCCATCGAGGAGGCCTGCAACTGCCCGTCGGGCCGGCTGGTCATGAAAGACCGGGAGAGCGGGAAAACCATCGAGCCGGATCTGGAGCCATCCATCGTGATCATCGAATACCCGCCCCGGGGCGAGCACGGGCCGCTCTGGGTCCGGGGCGGGATCCCGGTAGTATCTGCGGACGGGAAACCGTACACGGTCAGGAACCGGCTCACCCTCTGCCGGTGCGGAAGATCGGAGAACAAGCCGTTCTGCGACGGGAGCCATGTGCA
>JAQWDG010000044.1 GCA_028705545.1 Methanoregula sp.
AACCCCGGAAAGGACCGGGTGATCGGCGTTGTTGTCTTTACGGACGGGTCAAAACAGATTATCATTGACAAGACCCTGTAATCTTTTTTCCATTCTTTTTGTTGGAGCAGACGCATTTTTTCCGATCGGTCATCATCCCCTTTTTTTACAGAACCACAAACACTTCAATCCCCGGCCACAAACCGGCCCGTATGACCCGGGGGCAGAAACCGGTAGCGATGATTGGTGAGGCAAAGAAGTTCGCGGAACAGATGGGGTACCGCTGGCAGGAGAATACACAGGCCGATCTCGGGTACGACCTTTTCATCTTCAAACCCGAAACTGCCTGCATTGTCCGGGTCCGGCAGACCCGGTACCGGATCGATCCGGAGAGCTTCTATGAAGACCTGTTAAAAGACGATCTCCGGATTGTCCGGGCATTGCCGTTCCCGCACTGGTTCCCAAAAGAGATCTGGCTCCGCACGCAACACGAGCGGAACTGGCGCAGGCTCCGGATCTACCCGGAATCCGTTGGCGAGATCGGCTGGTGGAAACCGGACGGATACACAAACCCCTACTCACGGTAATTTAATAAAAGACAGCTCTGTAGAAATCATTTCCCCAGAACCAAACCGTATTTGCGAGGGGGGCCCCTTTGCCCCCCTGCCGAATAAATATTTTTCAATGGTGTTTCCCGTGCACGGGTTTGCTCCACGGGGCGAGCCCCGGCAAGAAGGCAAGCACCCGTAGTCCCCTCCCGGACAAAATTCAGGATGTCACTTACGGTTTTCTACAGAGCCTAAACGACCCCCCATTTATAAAGGAGGGGCTGGCCGGACCATACCTTTTCCGGGATCGTTTCTCCGACGGAGAGTTCCCGACCCGGATCACAGCCCGGGAAGTTCCACAGGAAATGGTGCCAATCCACTCCACGATTTTCCTTATATGGGGGTATTTTTGCAAATAACCTTATTAAAAGAGAAATTGACCGTGCAATTTAGCGGCGTTCTTTTGGGGGGTGAAAAACCGAAGGCAGAACAGCCTGGAGGCAGGTCCCGGCAGGCTTAAAACCGCACTACGGTCGAAAAATATGAGGGGTTCCCACCGGGGAAAATGCCGTTCTTTTTTCACGAAAGATAAGACGAGATCGCCCATCCGGACAGCCCGGTGAGAGCCTGAAAGGGTATCCGGATGGCAGGATCCCCCCTTTTTTTGGCACCCCGCGCCGGGGAAAAGCCGGTGACCCCATGAAAGAAACGATCCCACTCATAAAATATCAGGAAATACCGCCCCAAAACACATATCAGAACCCGGGGGCGAATGTACCGGCAGACATGAGCGGTACATCGCGGTTTCCCGAAATCGATCTCCTCCGGGGCATCGCCATTTTGATGATGATTATCTTCCACACGCTCTTTGACTGTGCGTATTTCTCCCTCGCCCCGGTCGTTGTCGATACCGGGTTCTGGCGGTACTTTGCCTATGCCACGGCTTCGCTCTTTTTACTCATCGCCGGCGTCTCGCTCGCAATCAGCCACGCCCGCTCCGCACGACACATCGCGGGCTGGCCGCTTGTACAGAAATTTTTGCTCCGTGGCGCCGGGATCTTTGCCTGCGGCCTCCTTGTCACCGTGGCGACCTGGTGGTACCTGCAGGAAGGGTTCGTGATCTTCGGGATCCTGCACCTGATCGGGATTTCGATCATGCTCTCGCCGCTCTTTTTCCGGTTCCGGAAATGGAACGCGGTAATCGGAATCGCTTTCATAATACTCGGCTGGTTCCTTGCGACCATCCCCGGCCCGGCAGCCCTCCTTGTCTTTGGCATCCACCCGCTCACGTTCTGGAGCGTGGATTACACACCGATCTTCCCGTGGATGGGTCTTGTTCTGATCGGCATGGCCGCCGGGGAATTTGCCTATCCGGGCGGAGAGCGGAACTGGGCAATGCCCCGGCTGCCAGACTACGTTGTCTCGCCCCTTTCGTTCCTTGGCCGGCACTCGCTCGTGATCTACCTGGTACACCAGCCGGTGATCCTTCTCATCCTGTACTTCGCGACCGGAGCACCGGTCCTCTAAAGTGCGCCACCGGACTCTCTCACAGGAAAAAGCACGCGATCCGGATCGATCGGTTTTTTACCTGTTTTTTCCTTTTTTCAGATCGGTTTTTGAAAAAACCGGGGGGAAAATTCCTGAAAATACAGCAAAAATGTTGAAAAAACGTAACATCTCGCAATAAAATGAAAGTATTTATAAACAACGGCAGGAAAATTCCTCTTGTTTGAGTAGTATTCTCAAACCGTTTCAGGATCACGACCTGCACCGGAATCACCGGTACACGCGGTCCCTTACGAACATATCCGCTCACTTTTGTGAGGAGTGCATTCATGAGCAATTTAAGACAACCCAATGCAAACGAGGCAACGGGTACGGTCAACCGCTCGCGGAACGTTGTTCCGTGCTCCGGCATCTGTACCCGCTGCATGGACGGCTGCAAGGGCGCTTGTGAGATCTGGCTCTCGTCATTCCGGGGAAGAGAAGTCCTCTATCCCGGCCCGTTTGGCGGAATCACTGCAGGTGCCGACAAGAACTATCCCGTGGATTATTCCCACCTAAACATCCAGGGCTATGCCGTGGGAGCACGCGGCCTGCCCGAAGGAACCGAGGTCGGTCCCGATACAGCGGTCTTCTCAACCGTGGATACCGAGACCGAGTACGGATGGGACAAGAAAGTAAAAATGAAACTCCCGATCTTTACCGGGGCCCTCGGGTCCACGGAAATTGCCCGGGCCAACTGGGAACACTTTGCAGTCGGCGCTGCCATCTCCGGCATCACGCTCGTCTGCGGCGAAAATGTCTGCGGGATCGACCCGGGCCTAAAGCGCGACCGGAAAGGCAAGGTCACGCTCTCGCCCGAGATGGACCGCCGGATTACCACCTACCAGAAATTCCAGAAGGGCTACGGTGAAATCCTCGTCCAGATGAATGTCGAAGACACCCGGCTTGGAACCGCGGAGTACGTTTCGGCAAAACACAACCTGGACACCATCGAGCTCAAGTGGGGCCAGGGTGCAAAGTGCATCGGCGGCGAGATCAAGGTCACCTCGCTCGAACGGGCAATCGAGCTCAAAAAACGGGGCTACATTGTCCTCCCGGACCCGACATTAAAGGAGAACCAGGCCGCATTTAAGGCCGGCGCAATCAAGGAATTCGAACGCCACTCGCGCCTCGGGTTTGTCACCAAGGAAGGATTTTTGGATGAGATCGACCGGCTCCGCGACATCGGGTTCAAGCGCGTCACGTTAAAGACCGGCGCGTACTCCATGGTCGAGCTTGCCATGGCACTTCGCTACTGTTCGGAGGCAAAGATCGATCTCTTAACAATCGATGGCGCTCCCGGCGGGACCGGCATGAGCCCGTGGCCGATGATGAACGAATGGGGCATCCCGACATTCTATCTCCAGTCGCTCACGTACGAGTTCTGCCAGAAACTGGAAAAGAAAGGCATGCGGGTCCCGGACCTTGCCATGGCCGGCGGGTTCTCGGACGAGCCCGGCGTGTTCAAGGCGCTTGCGATGGGCAGCCCGTACTTCAAGGCGGTCTGCATGGGCAGGGGACTTATGATCCCCGGCATGGTGGGCAAGAACATCGGACAGTGGCTCAAAGCCGGCGACCTGCCCAAGTCCGTCTCCAAGTACGGCAGCACGGTGGATGAGATCTTTGTCTGCTACGAAGAGCTCAAGGAAAAATACGGCGCAAAGATCAAGCAGATCCCGCTCGGTGCCGTGGGTATCTACACCTACGCGCAGAAGTTCAGGACCGGCCTCCAGCAGATCATGGCAGGCAGCCGCAACTTCCGGCTCTCGACCATGTCACGCGGGGACTTAATGGCGCTGACCGAGGAAGCCTCCGTGATCTCGGGGATCCCGTACGTCATGGAAGCCAGGTACGACGAGGCGATGGCCGCACTGCTCGACTAAGTTAAAACAGGATACGTCCCGGCATTCCCCGGTTGGACGGGGAAATGCCCCTTATTTTTGGAAATGTTCGGGAGCAGACTTCCCCGGGCTTTCCCTGCTTTTTACCGGTTCTTTTATCGAGAACGTCTTTAGGATCGAGAGCGTGATCTTTGTCCCGAGCGATGGCTGGAGGGACTCGATCCATAAAAAAAAGCCTACGCGGGAGGGAGTCGGCCGCTCGAACCGGAAATGGCCGTCCTTTGTCTGGATCATCTTGAGGAACTCGCGCTTCTGCCGGGACCGGAGGTAGATGATCAGTTCGTTGCCGGGGAGGTCCATGGCAACGATAGCCTTTGAATAGTGCTGGAAAAATTCCGAAAAGGGAATGCGTTTTCCCTTGACAACAAGGCCGTACTCTTCGCAGACCGCTTTTATCGCGTGCGGGTAGAGCGCCCCGTACAGGATCTTTTTGACGATAGCCTCGGTCTCGGTTGCCGGCGCCATGCTCTTTTTTTGCCGCCCGTACATAATCTCCGAGAAGATCCGGGTCCGGTACTCGTCGTGGCATTTCCGGTAATCGATCGGGTTTTTAATCGGGATATCGGTTGCTTTTATCAGTTTCGGGTGGTTCGTGGGTTTCGTGTACAGGATCCGGGGCCGGTAATGTTTCACGAGCCCCTTGATCTCCTCGCAGGAACTGGTATGGATGATCGCATTGTCGGGATCTTTTGAGAGCCTTTTTACCACGGAATAGTTGGAGATGTCGATGGACGAGATCAACAGGAAGGGGACGTGCTCCTGTTTGTAGAGGTAGCCGAGCAGCCGTTTCTTAAACGCGATCTCGATCTCGAACTCTTTGAGGTCCGCGGGGGAGGTCACGACCTCGCCAAAGGACACGTTGTTGTCCGCATCGACAAGGATGAGGTCGAACTCGGCAAGGTCCTGCCCGTTTCCCCGGAACGTGATGTCGCCGTATTTTGAATAGAAGACGCCGTTCTGGCCGAGCCGGGCCTGGGCTCCGGCCCGGGGCGCATCGGCCCCTTTCCGGGCAATGTACTTTATCCGGTCGGTCTTTTGTGCGATGTCCAGGAACATCTCGTACACGATCGCCTCGAACCAGCGGCCCTCGGCCGTCCGCATGGGTTCGATGTCGGGCGAGAAGAGTTTTTTCCGTTCGAGCGTGTTCATGTGCCGCGTGGCATTGAGCGCGATGGCCGCGGAGGGTTTAAAATTCTTGAAATTCGCTTTCAGCCACGGGATCATGATTATTACTGTATGGGTTTGGCGCCATGGTAAATAACAATCTGCATAGGATCGCCCGACCGGACCCGTTTCCATGCAAAGCCGGGTTAAATCTATATATTGTAGAAATATATTTCCACCATATCCCCCGGTTCTCCGGAACCGCGGGGTATCTTTAAAGGAGGGGGTAAAAATCGATGAACGACAATGCAAGGGCAGGAGACAGGGCGCCCCTGCCACGATATGCCATGACGGACTGGTCAGAACCGGAATACGAGACAATTCTCGAACGGATCCAGGACCACCGCAGATCGATGATCGGTTCGGCGTTCTTTTACATCCGCACGGGATCTGACGAAGAGATCTGTTTGTGCAGGATCATTCCCGGGGGAGGGAAGATTTTCTTCCACGAAATTGTCGATCATGGCAGGTACGGGATTTCAAAAGAAGATCTCCAGGATGCGATAAAATACGACCCGGGCCTCTTTTCCCTGCCGGGCTTCATCCACATCTCGCCTCATATCGAAAAGAAACTGCGTGCACTTCTGGATGCACGGTAAAAACAACGCCACCTGCATGGGGCCGTAAAATCGTTTTTTAAAAAATGGTGGCGGGGGTGGAGGTCACCGCCCACGAACATGAGTCTGCTGCATTTTGTTGGACATAGGGGTATGCGGATATCCTGTTTTAAGATTCCACATCACCGGTCCGGATCCGGATGGATTTTTCCACCGGCATAATGAAGATCTTGCCGTCCCCGATCTTGCCGGTCCGTGCGGCACCGGTCAGGGTCGCGATAAGGTCGTCGACCGCACTGTCGCGGACCACGATCTCGAGCTTGACTTTGGGCAGGAGGTCGACCGTCATCTTTCCGCCACGGTATTCAAGCGAGATTCCTTTCTGCTCGCCGCGTCCCTTGACTTCCGTGATGGTCATGCCGACATAGCCTTTGTCTTCAAGCGCTTTTTTTACGAACTCAAACCGTTCGGGTTTGATAATTGCCGTTATCATTTTCATTTTTTTTCACCCCGGGGGAAAAATTATCAGGCCCTCTCCCCGTGCTGGGAGATGTCGAGCCCGACATATTCCTCTTCCTCGCTTACCCGCAGGCCCATCGCTTTGTCAACGATGACCGCAAGGATATACGTGACGACGAATGCGTAGATAACCGCTGCACCTGCACCGACAATCTGGGCGATGAACTGGTGGACATTGCCCTCTAACAGGCCGGATGCACCGTTCACTGCTGCCGATGCAAAGATACCGGTTGCAATTGCACCCCAGAGACCGCCCATCCCATGGATGGCCCACGCATCGAGGCTCTCATCGATGCCCTTGCCCTGCCGCCAGAGCATGACACCGTAGCACATCGCACCGGCGACCGCACCGATCACGATCGAAGCCAGCACCGATACGTACCCGGCTGCGGGCGTGATCGCAACAAGGCCGGCCACTGCACCGGAAGCGATACCGAGCGAGCTCGGCTTGCCGCCGTATGCCCATGAGACAAGCATCCAGACGAGTGCCGCGGTTGCGGTTGCCGTGTTTGTGGTGACGAACGCCTGGACTGCAAGGCCGTTTGCTGCGACCGCACTGCCCGCGTTAAACCCGAACCAGCCGAACCAGAGCAGGACTGCACCGAGGATCGACCACGGGATATTGGCCGGCTCCATCGCGTACTTCCCGAATCCGACACGTTTCCCTATCACAAGGGCAAGCGCGAGAGCTGCAAAACCCGAGCTGATATGGACGACCGTGCCGCCGGCGAAATCGATTGCGCCGAACTGGGATGTCCAGCCGCCGCCCCAGACCCAGTGTGCAAGCGGGTCGTAGACGATCGTTGTCCAAAGGAGGGCAAAGACAAGGTAGGAACTGAACTTGATACGCTCAGCAAACCCTGACGTGACGATCGCCATTGTTACCGTTGCAAACACGAGCTGGAATACCATGTACAGCATTCCCGGTATGAGCGTGCTGTAAGGACCGGGTTCGCTCATGCTCACGCCGTTTAGGCCAAGGTACTGCAGGTTGCCGATAAAGCCGCCTACATCAGGCCCGAATGCCAGACTGTACCCGATCAAAACCCACTGGACACTCACGAGTGCGAATGCCACAAATGAGAGCGTGATCATGTCGATGAAGTTTTTCTTCCGTACTAACCCACCGTAGAAAAACCCGACTCCCGGCGTCATGATCATGACAAGCGCCGTCGAGGCGAGCACCCACGCAATTGCTCCAGAATCCATTACCATTCCATTCACCTGGTGTAAACGTTTCTGCTTTTATGCGCCTGCCCATATATTTTTTTGGCAATACGGGCCGGCCCGGAATCTTCCTAGGGGACTGCCGCGAAAAGGCAGTAAAGACCAGTGAGCAGTCCCGGATAGGAAGTCCGGGCACCGTGAGAGCTGGCCTTCGTGCTTTTTGGTCAGTCAGGAGATTCGTTTGTGGAGTTTTCTGGTTCGCTAAGATTGTAGGAAGGAAATTCTATTCCTACTCTTATAAATATTGTTATTTTGCCCGTTCATTGCAGCATAACAAAAAAAAGACAAGTCTACCCCGGACTTATCGGAGTAAAAACACGCACATGTCCGGAATTTCCTGATTGAAAACCATGAGAAACGGACAGCAACCCGGGACAAATCACGCATGCGGTTTTAGAAGAAACTAAAAAGGAACAAAAATGAAAAACGGGGATCAGGCCCGTTCGCCATACTGGCAGATATCGAGACCCACGTATTCTTCATCCGGTGTTACCCGCAGGCCCATGGACCGATCGATCGCCCATGCAACGACATAGGTTACGACAAAGGCATAGACAAGAGCCGCAAACGCTCCGATCGTATTTGCCACCATCTGGTGCACGTTCCCCTCAAAGAGGCCCGAGAAGCCGGCAACTGCTGCGGCTGCGAAAAGACCGGTAGCAAGCGTTCCCCACAGGCCGCTCATGCCGTGGATTGCCCATGCATCGAGACTTTCGTCCAGCTGCCGGCGGAGCCGCCAGAGCATCATCGCAAAACTGAGCACGCCGGCAACCGCCCCGATGAGGATTGCGGTAAGCGGCGTTACAAACCCGGCGGCAGGGGTGATGGCGACCATCCCGGCGATTGCACCGCTCACCATACCGAGCGAACTGGGCTTCCCGTTGTACCAGCTCGCAAACATCCATGCAAGGGCGCCGGCTGCCGCGGCTGTGTTCGTGTTCACAAATGCCGTAACGGCGCTCGCGTTCACCGCAAGAGCGCTTCCCGCGTTAAAGCCGAACCAGCCGAACCAGAGCAGGGCCGCGCCGAGAAGGGCGATGGGGATATTGTGGGGTTCGAGCGAATATTCGCCAAAACCCGCACGCTTCCCGATCACCATGGCAAGCGCAAGCGCGGCAAACCCGGAACAGATCTCGACAACCGTTCCCCCGGCAAAGTCGATCATGCCCATCTGCTGTGCCCAGCCGCCGCCCCATGCCCAGTGGGCGAGCGGGCAGTACACGACCGTCACCCAGACCAGTACGAACACGATAAACGAGGACAGCTTGATCCGTTCCGCAACCGCAGAGGTGACGATCGCTATCGTCACTGCCGCAAAGAAGAGCTGGAAGACCATGAAGACAAGCGGCGGGTATGCCGCACTCCCGGCATCCGCACTCACACCGGCCAGTCCCAGGTACTGCAGGTTGCCGATCACGCCGCCCACATCGGGCCCGAACGCAAGCGAGTACCCGAAAAGGATCCACTGGATGCTCACGAGCGAAAGCACGATAAACGACAGCGCAATCATCGAGATGAAATTCTTCTTCCTGACAAGACCGCCATAAAAGAACCCGACGCCCGGGGTCATCAGCATGACAAGAAGTGCCGAGACCATGAGCCAGGTTGTAACACCGGTATCCAGAGCCATTGTATTCTCCTGTAACTGTGATGCAGGGGATCAATCCCCCGCGTTATGGTTTACCGCTCCCGGCCCTGCATGAAGCAGAGAATACCGTCGGAGCCTCTCGTAAAGGTGCAGTTACCGGATGAAAAGTCCAGCCTGTTCCTGGATGATTGTTTTAAAAAATTTTATTTTTTTAGTTAGTAGGTCGCGAGGTAGCGGTCCAGTTCCCACGGGTGAACCGTGAGGCGGAACGCATCGGTCTCGGCCTCTGCAATGTTTGTCAATGTCTCGATGATATGCGGACCGAGGACATCGCAGAGCACCTGATCCTTTAACAGGAACTGGTGCGCTTCTGCAAGGCTGCCGGGCAGCATATCGATCTTCATCTTCTTCCTCTCTTTGGGAGTGAGGTGGTAGATGTTGGTGTTGGTCGAGTCCGGCGGCATGATCTTGTTCTTGACACCGTCGAGACCTGCTGCGAGCATGCAGGCGAACGTGAGGTACGGGTTGCACATCGGGTCCGGGCTGCGGAACTCGGCACGGGTGCTGTTGCCCCGGGCTGCCGGCACACGGATGAGTGCGGACCGGTTCGTGGTGCTCCACGAGATGTAGCAGGGTGCTTCGTAGCCGGGCACGAGACGGCGGTACGAGTTGATCGTCGGGTTTGCTACCCGGGTGATCGCCTTTGCGTGCTTTAAGAGACCGCCGATGTAATAGAGGGCGGTGTCGGACAGGCCGTCTTTTGCATTCGCATCGTAGAACGCATTCTTGCCGTTCTTTGCAAGCGAGCCGTGGGTGTGCATACCGCTGCCGTTGATGCCGGCGAGCGGCTTTGCCATGAATGACGCATGCAGGCCGTACTTGAGTGCGATGGCCTTTGTTGCAAACTTAAAGGTCATGACCCTGTCTGCTGTCGTGAGTGCATCGGCGTACTTGAAGTCGATCTCGTGCTGGCTCTCGGCAACTTCGTGGTGAGACATCTCGATCTCAAATCCCATAGCACTCAGCGCAAGCACGATATCGCGGCGCACGTCCTCGGCCTTGTCCTGCGGGGCAAGATCGAAATAACAGCCCTGATCGATGAACTGCGTGGTCGGCTTGCCGTCAACCATGTTAAAGAGGAAAAATTCGAGCTCCGGGCCGGTATTGAAGGTGTAGCCCATCTTCGACGCAGTTGCCATGGCCTTCTCGAGCACATAGCGGGGGTCGCCCTCAAAAGGCTTTGCACCGTACGTGTACACATCGCACATGAACCGGGCAACCTTTCCTTCCTGAGGTCTCCATGGAAGAACCGCATACGATGCCGGGTCGGGCTTTAAGAGCATATCGGACTCTTCGATCCGGGTAAATCCTTCGATAGATGAGCCGTCAAACCAGATCCCTTCAGTCAGGGCTTTTTCTGCCTGTACCCCAGGGATTGCCGCATTTTTCGGCATACCGGGGACATCGGTGAACTGAAGCCGGATAAACTGAACCTTATCGGCCTCGATTTTCTTCAGCAACTTGGATACGTCCGCAGACATAATGGAAATTAATTTCCAAGCAATCAGATTTATATCTTCTGAACAAACGTTCTAGGAAAGAGTGTACACTATCCGCAGATGCCGGGAAGAGTACATTCAATTCAGCGAAGCATTACTAATATACGATATCCCGATTGTGATGGAAAATGTGCGGAATCATTGGTGTCATTGACAAACGCCGCCAGCTCATGGACGGCAGTAAGATACGAGAATCCCTCGCGCTGATGGACGAGCGGGGAAGCGGGGAAGGCGCCGGGTACGCAGCCTATGGGATTTACCCGGAGTTTGCAGATTCCTACGCCATCCACGTATTTTTCGACAACGTCCGGGAGAACAAACCGGCATTTGTCCGGGAACTGGAGGAATGGGGACGAATTATCCATGACGAACCGATCCCGATCTACGAAGCCGGGATAAAAAAGGTCCACACACCCTGGCGCTTTTTTTTCAAGCCGGACATCACAAAAGCACAGGAACCCCATACCACTGCCGACGATATTGTCATGCGCCTCGTAATGCACATCAATTCCGCACGCAAAGGA
>JAQWDG010000296.1 GCA_028705545.1 Methanoregula sp.
GATCCAGGTATCGTCGGCTGCATGTGCGGCAGTCCCGTTGATGAGCATGTCCATTGTTTTGCACCCGTTTACCGGTTATCTTTCTGTGCAACTGTCCGCAGGCACGGTATAAAATGGCAGCGGTGACAGGTCATGCTGGGTTTAGCGTCTTTTATTATCCCGACTGCACTCATCGCCCCGGCCATCTTTGGATATAATAAAAATCAGTCATCCGATGAGGATCTGCACTTGTTCCGGAGGGAATCGTTGGGTTCCCGATTGCTGGAATAATCTATACTACAATAGATATCGTGGCGGATTTGTTCGGCAGGGCATTTTTTTATCGGGACGTTTTCGATCACAGTTCAACAGGCAGGGTATTTCCCGAGCCCGGCGATATCCTCCGTATCTGGCCGGTAAGGCTCGTATCGTAGGCACCGGACCGGTCGAGATGGGCTTTGAATTCAGGGCTTTTTACCAGGGAGATCAGGGTAACAATCCGAGGATCGGCAAGCATCGTGCGCCTCATCACCAGCTCGTAATGCTCCTGCGAGACCGGGGTGAACCGGAGGCCGTGGGACACGGCAAGGGCCTTTGAACAGATGCCGGCATCTGCCTGGCCTGCTTTTATGGCAGCGGCAATGGCCCCGGGCGTTGCGGCTTCGTTGTTATAGCCCCGGATCCGGGTGGGGGAAATCCCATGGGATGCAAGCAGGGAATCAAAGAGGATCCGTGCCGGGGAATCGCGGCGGGAGTTTATCCAGCAGACTTCGTCAAGGGCGTCCAGGGAAATTTCCCGTGAAGCTGCAATTCCCTGCTCCTGGGATGCGACATTGACAAAGACAAGGTCCAGCGAGTCCAGGAACGGGCGGATAAAACTGCATTCCCGAAGGGACGAAAACGCCGGCAGGCTCATCGGGGCCGCGTGGCAGGCATTACGTTCGAGCGAGAGCAGGGCCCCGGTATTACCGGCGCTTCCCGTGTGGATGAAGAGCCCCTGGTCGTGGGCAATGTTTCCCAGTTCTTCGAGGATCGGGTCGATTGCCCCGGAGAAGATGAGCGTCCGCTCGATGTTTGCGGGATCGGTCGTTAAGTAGACATCGAGCTCGTGCCCGGCCTCGTATCCTTCGATTTCGGCGGGGATATGCGTATACCCGTTCGAGCGGACGGTTGCCATCTGGACAAACGCGCCCCGCGATCGGGTTATTCCCCAGAATTGACTCCCTATCCTCCCGACCGAGACCGGCACGAACTCGTCAAAACCGAGATCGGAACCGAGCGGGGTTGAAAGTTTTACCCGGACCGGGAATTTCGGGACCGGCGCGAGATCCCAGTGTTCGAGAAGCGGCACGGCAAATTCCCGGAGAACGGTCTGGGCGGCGAGCGGGTAGCCCGGCAGGCCGATAACAGGAGTTCCTTTAATCTTCCCAAGCATCATCGGCTTTCCCGGTTTGACCGCGACACCGTGGAAGAGCAGCTCGCCGACCGCTGCGATCGCACCCGCGGTATAATCCCGCGTTCCCGCCGACGAACCGGCAGAGATGACGACAAGGTCGTTTTCCTGTGCTGCTGTTTTGAGTGCGTTTTCTATGAGCCCGGGATCGTCGCGCACGATGGGCAGCCGCATACAGTGCGCTCCCATCGATTCGAAAAGCACCTGGGCCATGATCGTGTTGCTCTCCACAACCTGTCCGGGTTTTGGCCGCTCGCCCAGCGGGACGAGTTCGCTTCCCGTGGGGATGATCCCGACATTTGCTGTCGTGACGGTCAGCTCCCCGATCCCATAGGTTGCAAGGGCGCCGATATCGAATGCCCTCACCACGTGGCCTTTGGGGAGGACGAGCCGGTCTTTGCGGATATCCTCCCCGGCCGGCCGCACGTGCTGCCACGGGGCAGCGGCTTTCCGGATCTGGAATGCCTCCCCGTCTTCCCAGGTATCTTCGATCATGATGACGGCATCGAAGGCATCGGGAATGACATTGCCGGTGTTTACCCGGGCATAGTCCCGAATGGTGACCGGGCTCTGGTCGGAAGCGCCGATCGTGTCGCGGCTTTTTACGGCAATGCCGTCCATGGCGGCAAGGTTGACTTCGGGAACGGAATACTTCGCGTAGAGCGGGGCTGCGATAACGCGTCCGAGAGAACCGGTGATCGGCACGGTCTCGGTCCGGCAGGGCGCTTCAAACGAGGTATAGAGCCGGTGCCGTGCCTCGTCGAACGTGCATAACGAAAGGTAGCGTTTGACCATTGCGTGCATCACCCTGAAAAGACTGCTTTTTTTAAAACCCGGCAGGGAACGGAGCCTGTCTTCGGGCGGTTTATAGCGCCCGGTAACCTGAAACGTACCGTATCCCGGTAATCCCCAATAAAGGATTCGATTATATCCGGGGATACGTTAAAACAAAAAAGATAACCCGGGTTTAGATCTCGCGCTGGCGCTGTCCGACAGCAGCAAGATAGACCGGCCATTCTTTTTCCGGGTCGATGCCCGTGAGCTGCGTGATAAGATCGTCGTGGAACCCGTCGATTGGCTGGACATCCAGTCCATAACAGCTGCCGACCATAATCAGTTCCTGGCAGGTATGGCCGGCTTCGAGAAAGATGCTCCGGTATCCACGTTTCCCGAGGGCCCATACCGTGCGGTAGGGGACAGCGACCCAGATGAACGTGACTGCAGCCCGGGTAACCACCT
>JAQWDG010000297.1 GCA_028705545.1 Methanoregula sp.
AGCATGGAGACCGACGGCACGAAGAACGGGTTTGACATTGCCATCACCCGGGCGATCTCGGAATCGGCAAACATCCCGGTGATCGCAAGCGGCGGCGTTGGTACGCTCGAACATTTCTACGACGGGTTTACCAAAGGAAAGGCCGACGCCTGCCTTGCGGCAAGCGTCTTCCATTACGGCGAGTTTACTGTCCGCGACGTAAAAGAGTATCTGGCTCGTCGGGGTATCCCGGTACGGCCCTGAGATCGAGCTCGAACGCTGCCACCGGGTGTTCGAGTTCGAAGGCGGTAAGTACGGAAGGGTGGATCTCGCCAAAGACCCCCACTTTTTTCCCGTTCATGAGGATGTCGGCTCGCCTGCCCTCAATGAACGCCTCGTCCTTTGATTCCTCTACGGTATAAACGATCCCGAGTTCGCGGAGCACGGCATCGACGTGGGCATAGGCTTCGGAGAAGTCTGCTGCCGGGTGGGTGCCTGCTGCTGCAAGTTTCTGGCCTGTGCGCAAGTGTGCCACCACGTCACCGGTTGCATAGATCCGCTGCGGGAGCTCGCGGTGCCGGTTGACCTGGAGCATTTCCAGAAGGAGCGGGAGGATGTCGGTCCGGACTACCGTGTACTCCTCGCTTATCGGGTGCATCAGGTGCAGCGTTTCTGCGAGCCGCGGGCGCCTTAAGGAGTCGAAGAGCACGCGCTCATTGGTGAGCGTAAAGGGCATGGTTTCGAGGTAGCCGAGACCGGCAAGGACGGCCCGGGCCTGCCCGGCGATATGGTTTGCCGGGTGTTCTTTCCCGATCGAGAACGTTGGCGGGAGTTCCACGGCAAAGTTCTCGTACCCGTAGGCGATCGCAACGTCCTCGAAGATGTCCCAGTCGTGCATGATGTCGGCACGGAAGCAGGGCACCTGCACGTTGACCTTGTCCTCTCCCACAACCTCTGCGCCAAACCGCATCTTTTCAAGGAGTGCGGCCATCTGCGGGGCGGTGAGTTGGATGCCAACGAGTTCGGAGCACTCTCTGACGCTCACGGTGCGTTCGGATGGAGCAAGGTCGGGGAAGGTTTTCCCTTCGATCTCCACGCTCTCGATGGTCGCGCCTGCCTCGGCAAGCGCCGTGCAGATGATGTTTGCCGCAACGTTTACCGCACGCTGGTCGGTACCGGTCACATCGAGGAGGATGTTCTTTGTCTTTGTCGTCACCCGGGTCCGTTCGCCGTTGATGATTGGCGGGAACGAGCAGACATGGTCCTCGTTATCGACAATGAGTGGGAAGAGCGGGAAATCCCTGACGATCTTTGCATAGTCTTTCCCTTTCGGGTGCTCGGCAAGGATGCCATCGAGCGTGAGTTCTTTCGTGAAATCGAGCGGTACGAACTTCCGGTCCCTCGGGGAAGCTTTGTAGTGGAACGGCGGAGTGACCGTGTCGAGGTCGTGGATGCCGATAGCAACCTTGCTCCGGCCGCGGCCGACGGCCCAGTGGAGCGCCTCCTGGAGCGCCATCACCGAGAGGATCGACTCGTCGTCAAAGCTGACGTTCCGGATCACGGCCGAGGCAAGACAGGGCCGGATCTTCGCAAGTTTCGGGTCGATGGAAAAGGTGATGCCGGAGGGTTTGACCGTGTATTTCGGCAGGCCGGGCTCGATCCCGAGAAATCCCCGCATTGCCCGGGCCGCCCCCTCGACCGAGAATAGGTCGGGGCGGTTCGGGAAGAACTCTACGTCCACATGGTCTTCCTCGATCCGTTCGATCTCGGAGCCGATCATCGGGAGGCGCTTTAAGATCGTTTCCTTGTCGGTCCCGGTGAGCCGTTCGAGGTATTTGTAGGAGAGGCTGATGATTGCCATGGTTACGCCTTCCTCCCTGCTTTCACCGGTGCATGCACAGGGTTAGTCCGGATCCATTCGAGATCGCTCTGGTAGAGCTGCCGCAGATCCTTTAACCCGAGCCGGAACATTGCAACCCGGCTCACGCCAAGGCCCCAGGCTAGCACCGGGCAGGTAACGCCCCACGGAGCGGTGACTTCCTGCCGGAAGACGCCTGCCCCGCCCATCTCTACCCAGCCCAGGCCGTCGACCCAGATCTCGGGCTCGACCGAGGGCTCGGTGTACGGGAAGAACCCGGGCCGGAACCGGACGTCCTCGAATCCCATCCGCTGGTAGAATTCCTTCAAAAACCCGAGCAGGTGGCGGAATGTGACGCCCTTGTCCATCACGATCCCTTCGAGCTGTTCGAACTCGGGGGTATGGGTGGGGTCGATTGCCTCGCGGCGGTACACCCTGCCGATGCAGAACGCCTTTACCGGCGGCTCGGGGTGTCTGACCAGGTACTGGATGGAGAGGCTCGTGGTGTGAGTTCGGAGCACGCACTGCTTTGCCTTCTCCGGGTTCCACTTCCCTCCCCAGCCGGTGGATGAGGTCTCCCCGCCGTGCTCGTGCATGTCGCGGAGGCGCTCCCAGCCTTCGGGCAGCGGGGCTTCTTCTTTGAGGTAGAAGGTGTCCTGCATCTCCCGGGCCGGGTGATCCTGGGGCTGGAAGAGGGCGTCGAAGTTCCAGAACGCGCTCTGGACGATCCCGCCGTGCATCTCGGTAAATCCCATCTCAAGGAGGATCTGGCGCATCTCGTCGATGAGCCGCTGGTACGGGTGGGTCTTGCCCGGGTAGGCGGTCTT
>JAQWDG010000298.1 GCA_028705545.1 Methanoregula sp.
TCCACGATATAGTCTGGTTGAGAGGGACCGAGAGCCGGCAGGTGCCCTGCGCTCCAGTGGTGCCCGCCTTGCCGGCAGCGGTGACGGTCGCCCCCTGGATAGGCTGAGACCGTAGGTCCGTCACCAGGACCGTGAGATATACCTGTTCGGGTCCGGGAGTGGTGGCCGGGGAGAGGACGATGTTTACCGGCATCTGGTTGAGCGGGACGGCCGTCGGCTGGACGTAATCCGTCTGGGCCCGAGTCACATATCCCTGCTTTTGGGCGGTGGTGCGGATCTGGTGTCCTAGAGGGGCCTGGACGGTGACCCTGCCGTTGGTGGTGCCAGTCCATCCATCGAGGCGGTATTCCCGGGTATCGAGGAGGACCGTACCGTTCGTGGTGAGGTCCTCCACGAGGACCCCTACGCCGTAGAGCAGGGGGGTGGACGATGACGCACCGTCATAGATGCTGATGGCAACATCGACGTTGCCGGCGGCCCGGGATACCTCGCAGGTTGCCGAGGCGGATGCGAGCGCCTCGCCGGTGCTGGGGGGCTGCCGGTCGCGGATGGTTGCGGTGACGGTCCAGGTGCCGGCGCTGGTGGGGGTGAATGTGGGGTTGTGGGCCTCGGTCTCGCTGGAGGGGTCGTACTGCCAGGAGGTTTTGTTGTAGTGCTGCCAGGCGGTCCAGGTCTCCTGATCGAGGCTGTAGGTGTCGTAGGCGACGTTGCCTGCGGGGTCGGTGATGGCGTAGGTTATTTCGCTGTAGCGGGGGGTTTCGGCCGACGTGGAGAGGGCGGCGGTGATGGGGTTGTTTACGGTCGCGGTGGATGGGGAGAGGGTGAGGGAGGGGCCGCCGGGGTCGTCTATAGGGTTTTCAGGGGCCTCATTGAGATAATACGTATAAGGGCGAGTTGGTGACGTTATTTTAATTTCGTCTATATCTGACGATAAATAATAAAAACTCTCATTAGTCCCGGTTTTTGTTGAGGTGAGTACAAGGGCGCTCTCTTTCGTAATATTGATTTTCGATGTATACATATACCCGTCAAGAGTCCGGGAAAGCGTAATATTATAACCAGTAACGTCGCCCCATTTTTCAGCGTTAACACTCAAAGTGTTTGCCCACATAGTAGTGCTGGCGTAGGTAATGTTGAATTTTAGATCGCTCCCCTGACTTGGATAGGCTTCACCATCTTGATGCGACAACACAATATTCAGTGAAGGGTCAGAGCCGCACGATTTGCATTCGTCTCTGTCATAGGTTGTAGTCCGTGTCATACCAAAAAGCCTGATAGGGGTAAATATTGTATGACTCCCCGAAAGACCTGATACTGTCCAGTCCTGAAAGAAAAATTGCATTTTTGTTTTCGAAATTTGGCCTAATCCGTCGGTGTCGCGAGATATATACACCACAGCGGGTTTTGTATTACCATTTATGGTGTACCAAATGTCGTATCTGCCGGGGGGGATAACCGGTGTATCAAGTCGGGGGTAACCACCCTCCCCGCTAATGCCCGGATATTCTTCCGTCCCTAACTCTGATTGCCACCATCCGTATGCCCCGGGCGTTTCGTATACGATATATGCGAGGTTTTGACATCTCGTAATGTCCTTGACGTAGAACCCGGTGACTCGGGGAACCGCCGCATATTCCGAACAACTACCGGCCTTTAGGCTCCCAGATTTGCCCGTATCTGTGTACTCTATCAGTTCCTCGTTTATTACGGGGCTCGTTTCAGTTGCGGCCGCATTTACTGGCCCGCATAAAAATATCAAGAGGAATACCGTGCAGATATATCCTAATAGGCGGGACGGCGCCGTCATCGCCTACCGCCTCCGGGCGAGGAGGAATATCCCCACCAGTATGAGGGCGATGATCAGGATGTTATTCGCCAGGACGTTGAGCAGGTCCTGCAGCAGCGTCCCGGGGTCCTGATTTGCCGGGGCGGGACGCAGTTTAAAGGTATACGGTCCGTCTGTGCCGTTTATTTTGAGGACGCTGGATGTATTGACGGTCTCGATGTATTCGCCGTCCGGGCCGAATACGTCGATATCCTGTGTCCCTAGGCCGCTGTCCTGAAACTGGATTGAGAGGGCGGCGGCGGGGGCTGCCAGGATGGAGATCAGGAGGAGCGAGAGCAGGAAGGACGGAAGGAGAGATGCGGGGGGGCTCACTTGAGCACCCCCTTCACCATCTGGATGATGCCGTCGAAGAGCCCGGAGAGGAATCCGACGATGATCAGGACCAGCATTACGGGGAGGACGGCGACGATGAGGTCCACGAAAGAGGGCATGAGCCCTACGACCTGCGTGAGCAGATCTGCAATTCCGGTGAGGTTAATTTCGGCCACTGTAACACCTCTTCAGAATGACTATACTCTATAGCAATATATACCCAACAATATTCTGACGGATAACTTCCACAATCAATATAATAATATAACTACTTACATACTAGCATGAGAAAACTAGAGTTGCCGGCGCTCGATCTCGACGGGGACCGGTGCCCGGCGTTCCGGCGGGCTCTGGGGCTTGAATCGAAGGAGGATAGGGTATCCAAACGGTTTCAGATTGATAAGCCGCTGATGGATGCGCTGGAGGCCCACGCGGATCCCCGGGGCCAGAGCGATATCGTTAACCAGGGGTTGAACCTAGTGGCCATCATGAACGGGTGGAT
>JAQWDG010000299.1 GCA_028705545.1 Methanoregula sp.
GGCATGGATCTCCGAATGCCGGGATGCCGTTGCCGCCCGGGCCGCGGCCGACGGCCAGCCCCTCCGCGAGTATGCCTGTACCCTCATCGGGGTGGTGGCGACCGAAGGGTACCTGCTCTGTTTCCAGATCGGCGACGGGTGTATTGTCACTGGGGACGGCACGGGATACCGCACGGTCTTCTGGCCGGAACAGGGAGAATACGCGAACACCACGTTCTTTGTCACCGACGATGCTTTCCTTGAGCACATTAAAACAGAATCCGGCACAACCTCCCCGGCGGAGATCGCCATTTTTACCGATGGCATCCAGAACCTCGTGCTCTCGTTTTCGACACGGACCGTCCACGAAGGTTTTTTCCGTCCGCTCTTTGCCGCGCTCAGGAAAAACCCCGAAAACGGGTTTGTCGACCTTTCCCGCCACCTCCGCGCCCTCCTTTCAAGCGATGACGTGAATGCACGCAGCGACGACGACAAGACCCTTGTCCTTGCCGTAAACCAGCCATAACCGGACGTACCATGAACCAGATACCCCCTCACAACCTTTTCGACAGCCGGGGAAACCCGGTAGTCCTTGGCAAGAAGATCGGAAGCGGAGGGGAGGGGGACGTGTACGAGATCGCGCCCCACCGGATGGATGTCCTGGCAAAGATTTACCACAAACCTCTCACCGATGAGCGACAGGAAAAACTCCGGGTGATGGTGAGCGGCTGCAACGATGAGCTCAAGGAGTTTTCCGCATGGCCCCTTGATCTGATTCATACAGGGAAAAACGGGCATGTGTGCGGTTTTGTCATGCCCCGGATCACCGACTGCGAACCGATCCACAAGGTATACGGCCCCTCCCATCGGAAGGAAGCATTCCCGAATGCTGACTGGAAGTTCCTTGTCCGGACGGCAAAGAACCTCGCTGCTGCCTTCTACATCATCCACAAGTACGGGTACGTGATAGGGGACGTCAACGAGGGAAATATTCTTGTCACGAAGAAAGCCTGCGTGCGCCTGATCGACTGCGACTCGTTCCAGGTACAGGCCCATGACAGGATCTACCACTGCGAAGTCGGCGTCCCCCAGTTCACCCCGCCCGAACTCCAGAAGTCCAGGAACTTCAAGATGCTGCGCACGCAGAACCACGACAATTTCGGGCTTGCAATCCTGATATTCCTCCTCCTCTTCATGGGCCGCCACCCCTTCTCTGGAGTATACAAGGGAAAGGACGACATGCCGATCGAGCGGGCGATTGCGGAGTACCGCTTTGCCTTCGGGAGGAACGCCGCCCTCAAGGCCATGTCCCCGCCACCGAACGCCGTCGGGCTCTCCATTGTCCCTGGCGAGGTTGCCAGCCTCTTTGAGCAGGCCTTCACGGAATCTGCGCTCCAGTCGTGGGGCCGCCCGACGGCAAACGACTGGTGGAACGTGCTCGACGCTCTCGAAAAGCGGCTGAAAAAGTGCAGCACGGAATCGATGCACACCTATTACTCGGGCCTTGCCGCCTGTCCGTGGTGCGGTCTTGAAAACACCACCGGGATCCTGCTGTTCTTGAGCTCGGATTCCATTTCACGAATCGATGTCGGGACCGAATGGCAGAAGGTTCCTGCCGTAAAACCCCCGGGTCCCATCCCGGTAATCTCCCCGAGAAAATACCACTGTGCGCCGGCACCGCTCCCATCGGGCGTTGCCCGCATGGCCAGTTTCCGGAAATTCGGCAAGATCCTTGCAATTATCTTCCTAGTAGCCAGCGTACTTCTCCTGTTCCTCTGGTCAGAGTGGGATTTACTAAAAATTCTCGCGAGTATTGTCCCTGCTGTTATTGGAGCACTACTCCTTGTCATCCCGGGAAAAGACACTGCGGAAAAGAAGCGGCGGAAGAAAGTATTCGAGGATGCAAAATACAGCTGGAAACTCTGGGAGAAGAAATGGATCGCAGAGGCCGGCGATGCCGGGTTTACCTCCCAGGTCAATGCCCTCAACACCCTCCGGGCACAGTACGAGGCGATCGAGAAAGATTACCAGAAGGCGCTCGATGACCTCCAGAACACCACAAAGGAGCGCCAGCAGAAAAAATTCCTTGAAAACTGCTACATCGAGAACTGCACCTCCCCCCGGCTTGGCGAGAACCGCAAGGCGGCGCTCCGCTCGTTCGGGATCGAGACTGCGGCGGATATCGACATGCACACGATTATGGGTATCCCGGGTTTCGATACTGCAATTGCAAACGAACTGGTTGCCTGGAGAAAACGTCAGGAACAGCTGTTTGTCTACGATGACAAGAAAGGCGTATCCCCTTCGGATGTCCAGAACCTCATCCATACGTTCCAGCCGAGGATCCGCCCGGTCGAACGCGAGTTCCTGCTGGGGGTTGAGAACCTGCACGCGATCCAGCAAAAGATACTCCGGAACCGCGCCAAGTTCCAGCCGGTGATAGAAAAGAGCGCACGCGACCTTGCCCAGGCTGAGGCGAATTTCTCGGTCTTTACCCTTACCGGTTCACGGTTCTGATATCTGCCACTGTTTATTTTTAGAAAATACCCGGGCCCGGGCAGTCAGGGTTCCGGTAGGATACTGATAAAATACCGCTGGATCAATAAGTACTACTCATGAAATACACCCCACGGCACATTAAAAAATTCCTTGACGAGGGG
>JAQWDG010000045.1:0-1374 GCA_028705545.1 Methanoregula sp.
GCCGTACCCTCAAACGACTTGCCGTTGTAGATCCGGTGCCGGCCAAACGATTGTCCCGCGATCGTTGTCACGCTGTCGAGGACTGCGAGCGTGACGATGGCAGGAACCGCGATGGAAACGGGAAAGAGGATGACACAGGTAAGAGCGCTCACGCCAAACATCAATGCTCCCTTCCCGGGCAGGCGGTCGTTCCGGTCGAACTGGGCGATGAGATCGGAAAAGATCCAGAGCCGGTGCCCGCGTAGGATGAGATCGATCAGCACGAGGCCGATGAAAATCCCCCCTGCGAGGATTGCGGCTGCATTCGTTTTCCCAGCGGCCCACACCATCCCCGCGATGAGGAGACCGAAGACCAGGTGGATCAGTTTGCGGAAGAGCTCCTGCATGGAATCGTACTCGTAATCCTCCCGGTTACATGGCAGGATAAAAAAAGGCGCCGATGCGTTGCCGTGAGGAAAAACAGCATTCCCTGTAGCGTGGATTAAAAAAAAACAAACGGCACGAGCCGTGACAAAAAAACAAGAAAAACGATGGACTCGACGGGATTCGAACCCGTGGCCTTCACGTTGCAAACGTGACGATCTACCCCTGATCTACGAGCCCTTGTGTGGCATATACTTTTTCTGCGGCTTGCTTATAGTTGTTACTGTTCGAGGCGAGAAAAAAAGTCAGGAGTTTTGGACTCATCCCTTACGCATGCTTGTGGTAGATCGTAAAGATCGTCACAATCGCACCGATGATCGCGGTGATGATACCAAGGACTGCCGCGACAACGGCCGGGCTTGAAAAGATCGAACTCTCCGTTGTGGTTACTGCAACCGGGACGGTCGTAGCCGCTGCGGTTGCCGTTTCGCGGGGGGCAAGCGAGCCGAATGCGGTGATCGTTCCTCCGCCCGCCACCGTGATCGTGGTGTCGTAATCGTAGTATCCGGTGAGCGCAAGCTTGAGGGCGTGGCTGCCTGTGGAGATGCCGGTCAGGTTGACCGGGGCGATGCCCCTGTACACGCCATCGATGTACACATTCGCGCTGAGCGGCGAAGAGTAGACCGAGACATTGCCGAGGCTTTCCCCGGCAGCCGGTGCTGCCGTTGTCTCTATGGTCGTGTTTGCCGGTGCAGGTGTTGTTGTGGCAGCAGCAGTCGTTGCTGCGACCGTGACCCGCATCGCCATGAGATGAGTGATCAACCGCTCACCGATGGTGTCGGCTGTGGTGCTGTCGAGATATGCCGAATCTGCGGGAGGCAGCCATGCGGCAACGTAGCCGTTCCCGTACGGGATGTACGCAAGGGCCGGGTCCCCGTTCTCAAAGGAGAGCAGTGCGGTCGCCCCGTCGCGGAGGGTATACTGGTCCCGGGACGGGAGCGCCGTCGTGTT
>JAQWDG010000045.1:1474-10929 GCA_028705545.1 Methanoregula sp.
TTCCCGAGGAGTTTTTGCGTTTATGGTAAAACTGATCATCGAACCCAAGAAAGGAAAGGACGGCCAGATCGACTACGTTGTAACGTACCACGATGTCAAGACCGACAACCAGTTTACGGTCACGACCACGAGCGACTTAAACGAGGCAGTGCAGCGTTTAAAAGAGACGCTCGAAAGCGAAGTAAATGCGTCTGCGGCAAAGTGAGTCACGCACGTGATCGATGGTAAATTTCACGCTCTTTTTTGCTTTTTTTTAAAACACATGAAGTCCGGATTCTCTTCAAAGAATGCCGGGCACGTTTCCCGGCAACTTCCCCAGAGGGTAACGTTTGAATGTTCGATTGGAACGTTCATAGCGATTTACCCTGTTACGGGCGGCGTTCTGGTACTGGTCAGGCACTCTTCATATCTTCACGAGAAACTCTCATGAGAAGAGATCCGATACCCAGGACTGGCGCAGCGGAACGCTGCGGTCCTGGTAAATAATCTGGCGCATGTCCTGGATGTTCATCTTCTCCACGATAAGCTGGTTCTCCTTGAGTTTTTTCAGGGCATAGCGTACTGTTCTTGGCGAGCAATGAGCTTCTTTTACGATATCCTTATGGGTCATTGCCCCGCCGTTGTGAAGGATAGTAAGCACTGTTTTTGACGATGGTGGTAACGGGTTCATAATCGTTCACGCGAATTTCGTGTCGTTTGAGGTACTGACGGTTCTTCAGTCTTCCACAGATCGGTTGTCCGCCTCATTCCTGTCTGCAAGACTCCGGGCGTTTTCGGGCATCCCTTCCGCGTGCAGGGAAATGCACAACACAAGGGTATAGGAACTTTCCCGAAAAGCAAACGGTGAGACAAAATTTGAAAATACGGTGGTTTTGGGGGGCCCGGGAAAAATATCGATCCTTTTCACCAAAGAAACCGGTTTAACATAAAAGCGGGTTGCCTTTGTATGAGGGAAATAATCAAGAGAGAAAGGTCCCGGCAACAGGCAGTTTTAACCTGTCGGCCGGCCGCATTTCACCTGACAGGCCCGGGGACGCCGGGCAAAGTGCCCATTAATCGCATTGCGGATGATTCCAGCAGTGCCGGATGAAATCCGCGTACGGACAGTCCGGGTTTGTACACTGGTGACAGCCCAGTGCAGAACATGCCGTCTTATACCGGTGGAGTGCCGTACGGGTATCCAACCGGGGGTCACCATTCTCAAAAAAAAAATCATGCCAGAGCCGGGTCATGTCCTCTCCAGCGGTAAACAATCCGTTTGAGATTTTGGGAAGGGGCATACATCACACCCGTTTCGGGTATAAAACGGACCGCCCTATATGCTATTGCAGGAAAAACAGATTTTGAAACAAATTCTGGAACAATATCCCTGTACCTGCCGGAACGGGAAGGGATAAAAAGCGATCAGCGGGGTGACGGATTTGTTTTTTCGAGGGTCAATTCAAGGACCCCGTCGGAAAACCGCTTTTTGATGAACCTTACTTCATAGGGAACGGTAATCACCTTTTTGTAGTGTACCCCGGTATCGGAAGCAAGAATAGTAACCGAGGTTGAGTGGTTTTCAAGATCGATTTTGATCTTTTCCTCAGCAATACCGGGCAGTTCTGTGAGGATCTTAAGGAATTTGCCTTCATCGTGAAGAATCGTTGCAGGTTCGAGAACCGGAACCGGGTCCGCGGCCTTTTCCGGTGTAGTTGATGGGATATTTCGTGATCGCATATTCCTTCATCCTTGTCGGGTTTATTGTGCGGGGTTTTTCCCGTATAACTCATGGGATTTGGTCGTTCCCCTCAGGGATATCCCGTGGGCCGGCAGCCCCGGAAGGGGACGCACTTCGTATCGGGCAGCAGCCGGCCCTGGTCCCGGGTTTTACGCGGTGTTACGGTACAGGTATACTTCCGTAAACCCGGTGCGAGGCCTGGTTTTATGTGTGTTAACTTTGGAGGATTTTTTCTGGCAAACAAAACCCGTCGCATCTGGTTTCACCGGGTCGGACCCTTTTTTGGCTATCCCCGTACATGGGATGATCCGGCGTGGTGTTTTGCAGGGTTTTTCGTGTGCAGAGAGGGCATGTGTTTTCCCACTGATGAACATCCTTCCCTCACAGGTAACGATCTACCCGCTGACTACCTCTTTTGGAATGCAGATAAAGATGACGGGATGTTGCAAATCTTGTTCCATAAAAAAAGGAGGAGGGGATCGGGCACGGACCGGTAAACCGTGCAGGTTTCCGCTGTCATTAAAAAAGGGAGGAGACCGTTGTTTTCCGGGATTTAACCGGTGCCCCTGCCGGCTCATTTCTTATCGGGAATGCCGGCTTCCGTCCCACCTCCGCCCATGATATGCTGGAAGACCCGTTTGTAGTCATCGAGTTTCTGGCCGATCTGTTTTTTTCCTTTTTCCGTAGGACAATACAACTTGGACTTTCCTGAAACCCTGATCTCAAGGTATCCTTCCTCCATGAGATCATGGAGAAGCGTGTATACCCGTGCCTGCGGGATAAGGACCCGGTAGCGGTTATGGATTTCATGCACGATATCATACCCGGATATCGGCTTGTCCAGAAGAGAAAGAACCACCGGTTCCAGCGATTTTTTTACTACATCGTCGATCGTTGACTGGGGGACAACAGAAACAGCACCGGCAGGAAAGGTATGATGGGCAAACGAAAGTGTCGTCTCTTTGCCGGTGGACACGATGATCTTCGGGATCCCCTCGGCAAGGGATTGTATCCGGGTATGATCGATGTTCCCGATATTTACGGCAATGATCCCGCTGATGGGAGTCCCGGTCTCCTTTTTTAAAAGAAGCGACTTCCTGATTGCCAGAATATCCTCAAACTCATCGGTCTCAGAAAAATCAAGTAAAATCTGTAAGGAAGCCGGCTTGCCGGTATCTTTCAGGGAGTCTGTGCATTTGTCAAGGAGCGGCAGCAGGGAGTATACTTCCTTTATTTTGAGGCGGTGGGTGTAGAGTTCCTCTCTCTGGATCTCTTTTGGGAAGTATTTTGGGAGCGTGGACTGGAAATAGGCAAACAGGTTGCGCCCTCCTTTTTTTATGCCCTGCTCCAGCGTAAACTTAAAGATCGGCTCTTTTGCGACCTGGTCCGTGTAGAGAAAAAGGACAATGTCGGTAAAGATATCCTGTAACAGAACGGTCTTGATCTCCGGCAGAGCGAGACAGGCAAGGCCATCCTGTTCATGGCTGTCTGCACTTATCCCCGTCAGATTTTTTTCCTGTACGGATTTTTTTGATTTCTGCTCCTCCAGTTCGGTTGCTTTCCGGAACAGTGCCACTTCGATTGCTGCTTTGATTTCCAGTTCATTGAAAGGCTTAACGATATAACCGTAGGGCCGGGCATTTTTTGCCTGCTCGATGATGGCATCGTCTGCATATGCTGTGATAAAAACCACCGGGATATCAAGTTCTGTCGTGATAATTTTTGCAGCATCAATACCATTCATTTTTCCCGGCATGACAATATCCATCAGCACAAGATCCGGCTGGAAACGCCGCGCCTTCTCGACCGCGTCTTTCCCGGAGGCAGCCATGCCGGCAACAGTATACCCCATTAAGCTCAGGCGTTCTTCCAGCTGCATCGTGATGATTGCTTCATCATCGACAACAAGTATTTTTGACATCCTTTTTCATGCCCCCACCGGAATACCGGGAAATTCCACATGCACTTCAGTACCCTTTGCGCTCTTAAAAGAAAGCGATCCCTTCAGCTGGTGCTGTACCAGTGTCCTTATCAGCTTGAGGCCAAGACTCTTGGTACTGCTGATATCCAGGTTTTCCGGCAGCCCTATTCCGTCATCGCGGATCGTGATACCGATCGTATCGTTCTCCAGTACGACAGAAATGTCGATCATGCCTTTTTTTCGCCCAAAAAACGCATGTTTATACGCGTTTGAGAGGATTTCGTTTACCACAAGCGCACAGGGGATCGCCAGGTCTACCGCGAGAAATACTTCCTCTGCATGGATCTCGCACCGGATCTCCTGTCCCCTGAGGGAATAGATATTTGAGAGCCCGGTAATCTGGTCTTCGATCTGACCGGTCAGGCTGATCTTCCCGAATTGTTTGCTCTCGTACAGCCGCGTGTGGATCTGCGCCATGGTCTGGATCTTGAGCATCACGTCCGTAAGAATACTGTTGGTGTACTCATCGCCGGTGCGCATGCGGGTCATATCCAGCAGGCCGGATATCAGCTGGAGATTATTCTTGACCCGGTGATGGACCTCGCGGAGCAGCACTTCCTTTTCCTGGAGGGAGGCAACGAGTTTCTCCTCTGCGTGCTTGCGGTCGGTAATATCCCGGAAACTCCATACCCTGCCGACCACCTGGTCACCCAGTTTCTGCGGTTTTGAGTAGCGTTCGAAGATCTTTCCGTCGCAAAATTCGATCATGTCGAAGCTTTCGCGTCCCGGGTGGTCCTGGAGATCGTCAAGGCTCGCCAGAAATCCTTCGGGGTCTTTGAGTTGCGGCAGGATATACTTCATCACCGTTTCATTTTTTTCCGGTTCCAGCAAACGGGAGGGCAGATTCCACATGGTAATAAAATTCTGGTTGTAACTGGTGATCGATCCCTGCTGGTCGACCACATAGATACCATCGGCTGTGGATTCAAGGGCAGCATTGAGGAGCGACAGGGTTTTTTTCAGGGTTGTATCGGATAATTTTCGCTGCTGGATCTCTTCTTCGAGTACGACATTCATTTTTGCATATTCGGATGCCCGCAGCCGGTACTCGGACTCGATCTTTTTCCGGTCGGTGATGTCCTGACCCTGGGCGATCGTGGAAACGATGGTCTTGCAGTCGGCCCCGAAAATCGCAGCAGAGTTCCAGAGCACGGTCCTGATATCCCCCGTCCGGTGGAGGATGGGTATCTCCACGCTTTCCCACCGCTTTCCTTCATGGGTCTTTTTAATAAGTTCCATTGCGGGGGCAAGATAGGAAACGGGCAAGAGGATCTCCATGTGCTGGCCGAGGACTTCTTTTGCTTTCCTTCCCGTGAGGTGTTCGAATGCCCGGTTAAAAAGAGTAATGCGGAATTCCGGGTCCCAGACAATGATCGGGGCATTGGCGTAGTTGATGAGGTTTTCGAGGTACTGGCTCGTCTCGCGCAGGGTATTTCCTACCTTTCTGCGTTCCTCGATTTCAATTCGAAGACTGGCATTGGACTGCACCAGTTCCTGTGTCCGTTCTTTTACCCGGATCTCCAGGAGATCATTTGCTTTGCGGAGTTCTTCTTCGGCTTTTTTTCGTTTGGTGATGTCCCGGGCGATCGCAGATGCACCGATCAACGTACCGTTCCGGTCTCTGACGGGAGAGATCGCAAGCGAGACCGGTATCGTCAGCCCGTCTTTGAGCACCTGGACCGTGTCACAGGGAAAGACCGGCTCTCCCTTCCGGATCCGGGTGAGAGTGAATTCAAGGTCCTCCTCCCTGTCGGGAGGCACGAGCATTGAGATATGCCGGCCAATCGCCTCTTTGGCAGAATATCCATACAGCTTCCCGGCGCCGGTGTTCCAGCTTATGATAATGCCTTCCAGCGATGTGCCGATGATTGCATCCTCGGAGTGTTCGATAAGGGATGCAAAGAATACCCGCTCTTCATCAGCGTTCATCGTTTTCGTGATGTCGGCATCCGTTTTTTTTGGGTGGTCCGAATCCGGCAGATCGTTTTTTGTTTTTTTACTGCTCCCTATTTTTGTCAGCGGGCATCACCCCCCATATTGCCGGAAAAATTCATATATCGCACCTCTCTTATGAAAAACCCCGAGCCGATACAGGCAACAAATTATAATAGTTAAAACCTGATCGGGCACTTATAAAGGGTATGGTCATCTTTCAAATTTTGAAAACTGGCCATGGATTAACAGGGGCATCTCCCGGCATACGTCCATGCCGGCATACATCCCGGTTTGGATGCCCGGGGATCTGTCGCATGCTTACACAAACGCTCCCGGCTCGATACCGGAGCTGTGTCCGGTCGATCTTACAGGGAACAGCTACGCTTCAAAATCACGTTCCCTGATGGACCGGTTGCCCGTGGTCGAGTGGTCGGCCGATCCAGGAAGATTCAACAGGGCGGGATACTTTTTCTTCCTATGAACCGGAGAAGTCCGGCAGGACCAAAACGGGTTGGGATACAAAATACCTTCGGGATGTTTTTTCCCGATTCGATAATCCCGGAGAAGAACGTATGAAGGAATCCCCGTAAGGAGTGAGAACATTATTTAAAAAAAAGTATTTGTCCGGGTTCTGTACCGGCCAAAGGTTGTTAGTCCTCATTTTCTTCGGGTAGAGCCCACGATGGTTTTTTGAATTTCATAAAGACCAGCGGTGGTACCGCAAGCAGGAATGTCCCGAGCAGCACCGAGCCGATATAGAGTGGGGCATTCGGGAAGATATCCGGAGGGATCAGACCGACAATAAATGCGAATAGGGCCCCAAGACCGCCAAGACCCCCGACGATCCAGATCCCGGTCATCCCGCCGGGGATCTTGAACGGCCGTGGCTGATCGGGCTTGCTGTACCGGAGCTTGATCAGGGCAGCAAAGATCAGCACATACATGATACAGAGCAGTTCGACCGTCATTGCCGACATGATCCAGTATGCCTGGTTGACCGATGGCAAAATGACATACAGGAGAGAGATTGCAGAACCAATGAGTGCCTGGGTGACAAGAATTGCGACAGGCGATCCATACTTGTTGTGATGGTTGAACATCGGAGGCATATTCCCGTCAAGTGCAACGACGCCGAGACCTTTTGCCGGGCCGATAAGCCAGGCAGCAAGAAGGATCACCCCGCCAATCGTTACCAGGACTGCCATGGGAGCAACGAGCCACGGGAGATTTACGGTCACAAAGAAGTACTGGATTGCCTGCATAACACCGGATGCGAGGCCGAGTTTCGCGGTCGGGATGACAAACGCAATGGCAAGCGTCCCGAGAACCGAACAGAGAAAAATAATGAGAGCCGAAAACGCAATCGCTTTAGGATAGTCTTTCTGGGGATTTTTCGTCTCAAGCGCGTGGAACCCGGCCATCTCCATCCCGGCGAACATGAGAATGATCGTGGCGAAAAACGAGAGTGTTGAGAAGCTTATTTCCGGGATCATTGCACCCGGCGAAAAAGCGGGAAGCGCTGTTGCGGCCCCGGTAATTACCCACCAGACCCCAAAAAAGATGATGATGGCGATCGGGACCAGACTCCCCAGGATCACACCGACATTGGAAAATTTTGCGGTTACATCGGGGCCAAAGTAGGCGATAGCCGTAGTGCCCCAGAACACGAGCATCATCACGCCGATCATATAAACCGGGTTGTTCGCGAGATCAGGTGTGATCACGAAAGCAAGAGTCGAGGCGATGAAGGCAAGTACCGTCGGGAACCAGACAAGGTTGTTGGACCAGTCGCAGAAGATCGCGATAAAACCTCCCTTTTCCCCGAACGCCTGTTTGACCCATGCATAGACACCCCCGCCTTCGGGCCACCCGGTGGCAAGTTCAGCACCGGCAAGGGAGATGGGAATGAGGAACAGGATGGTCCCGATGAGGTACCACCCGATGCTCGACCACCCGAACTCTGCCATTGAGGGGAAATTCCTGATGCTCAGCACTGCGGCGACGTTGATCATCGCAAGGGCAAAGACTCCCAGTATTTTTATGCTGACTGGTTTTTTCCTGCCCGGTTTTTTGTTTTTCCAACAGTGTCTTCGGTCATGGATCCTTCCTGATACAGAAAACCCTGTACTCTCCGTTCATACATTCGAGGCCGTGAGTGGCAACGGTCAGGAATTCTTCGGGGTTTATCAGGGTTATTTTCCTTTTCTGGTTTTAAGGTCCTGCACTACATCCTGCACTTTTGCGCGGGTCGTTCTTTGGGTCAGGGGGAACTTCTTTCACGCCCCATGATGCTTTTTGGATATCTTCCCCGGATATACCATCCCTTGCTTTTTCCTTGTCGGTCTGAATGTTTTCAGCGTCAAACCTGGTAACTGACGCGCTGCCGTCCAAAATGGTATTGTCGCTCATTCTGCTTTCAACTCCCTTGGTCGAAACATTTTTTGGGCCCTGTCAGAGCACCTCTCATGGAGTGGACCGGCAAATAAGTTTCGTTCATTGTTACAGGCTTTGCTCCAATTTTTGGAAATTGAGAAAAATCTTATCAGTCGTCATAATGATGAAGGGGATACTATGCCATACCGATGGAAAACAAAGACCGATGTGGATGAAACCATTGTGGTGATTATGAGCGTCCTTGAAAAGAAACCGGACCTCCCGAACTGGCTGATTGTGACGATAATCGGCTCGATTACCGATTCAGATAAAAAAATGGTCGAGTATTTCTTTGAAGAGGTGGAAAAGCACGTCCCTTCGGCCCTGAAATATTTCGAAGCACGCCAGTAGCGGATTGGTAATCTGCCCTTTTTTTCATGCCTGCCGGCTACTTCTGCATACGGATAGCAATTGAGAACGTTCCTTATGACAGATGGTGCAGCACACCTGGACAGGACAGCAGAATTGCCCGTACACGTCATTGGATCCATGACTTTGCGGGAGGATTGTCCCATACGGGGATAATACCCCATCATCGCCAGCCCGGGGATGCCAACGCTGGCAGAGGGAAAAAGCCCAGGAAGAGCGTTTACTATAATCTACGCACTGGATTTCTCCAGAACAGAAATTATTAAAAAAACGAAATGGACCCGGCGGGATTTGAACCCGCGGCCTCTACGTTGCGAACGTAGCGATCTACCCCTGATCTACGAGCCCGCACACAGGTATTGTGCCGTGTACTTTTTGAGCCGCCGGGATATAGTTGTTGGCGTCCCGGGCCGGCAAAGAAAAATTGTTTTGGAGAATTTTTAGAGAATGATCTCGATGTCGAGCTTCTCTGCGAGTTCCTTGTACCGGTTCCTGATCGTAACCTCAGTGACGCCGGCGACCTCTGCAACCTCGCGCTGGGTGCGCCGCTCGCCGCCAAGAATCGAGGAGATGTAGATCGCAGCCGCCGCGACACCGGTCGGGCCACGACCGCTCGTGAGTTCCCGCTCGCCGGCCTGCCGGAGGATCTCGACTGCCCGGCTCTGGACCTCGCCCTTGAGGGTAAGTCCCGAGCAGAACCGGGGCACATAGTCGATCGGTGAGGTCGGGAGGAGCTTTAACCCGAGTTCACGGGAGATGAACCGGTAGGTTCTGCCGATCTCTTTTCTTGAGACACGGGACACTTCTGCGATCTCATCGAGCGTCCGCGGGACGCTGCACTGCCGGCAGGCCGCGTAGAGCGCCGCTGCCGCAACGCCTTCAATGCTCCGGCCGCGGATCAGGTTTTTGTCCACTGCATCACGGTAGACGACGGCGGCGGTCTCACGGACGTTCCGCGGGAGGCCGAGGGCCGAGGCCATACGGTCGAGCTCGGAGAGTGCGAACGCGAGGTTCCGT
>JAQWDG010000300.1 GCA_028705545.1 Methanoregula sp.
ACGACCTCGTCCCTTACCTCGAAGAGGTCGGCAGGGATATGGATCTTCTCGCCATCGACGGTTACATCGACGCCTTCCGGGGTCGGGTTCGCGTTTTCAAGCGCGGCAAAGATTGCCTTTGCCTTCTGGCGGTACTGCTTGCCGAGCACGCCCATGTTCGGGACGATCCGACGGCGTTCGACCTTTTTTGGCTGGTCGTACTGGATGAACACCGTCATCGCGGTACCGCTCTGCTTGGCGTGGGCATTGAGGTCGTAGTTTGTCCGGTCGGCAATACCGACCGTCTCGACCCAGCCGAACCGTTCCGAGTAGACCTCGGCATCCCAGCAGTCGGTTGCATAGTGTGCCCGCTCGTCGGGGAGGTGCTGGCGGAACCGGAGCCGGTCCGGTTTTATACCGACCGTTACGAGCAGGTCGTGAGTGAGGGCCACGTAGTAGGCAACGTACTCGTTTGCGATAACACCATTATCCACGGCTTCCCGCATCGACATCTCGACCGCGGGCTCACACTTCTGCTGGTGGACGTAGGTCAACAGCGGCATCCGGTAATTCGCATACCGCTTGAACGCCGGGTGGCGGTTCTTCTCGGCCGGGTGGACGAAGATCTCGGCCTCTGCCTGGGTGAACTCCCGGAGCCGGATCATACCCTGGCGGGGCGAGATCTCGTTCCGGTAGGACTTCCCTATCTGCACGGCGCCGAACGGGAGCTTGTCGCGGTAGAAGCGGAGCAACCGGGTAAAGTCCACGAACATCCCCTGCGCCGTCTCGGGGCGGAGGTAGCCGACCCGCTGGGAACCGGGGCCGATGGTCGTCTGGAACATGAGGTTGAAGTTGTAGACCTCGACGTTTCCCAGCACCTCGCCGCAGGCCGGGCACTTGCATGACGCAATAGCGGCAGAAAGGGTTGCATTGTCCATCGTTGCGGCATTGGCAACGCCGCCGCCATCGGCTACGTGATCGGCCCGCAGGTATTCATTGCAGTGCGGACACTGGCACATCTTGTCCGAGAAACCCTTCACGTGCCCCGAAGCGATGAAAACGGCTTCCTGTGCGATCGTCGGGCACTCGATCTCGTAATAGCCTTCCTGGACCACGTAAAAATGCCGCCAGATATTCTCGATCCGCCGCTTCATCATGGCACCGAGCGGGCCGTAATCGATAAAACCGGCCACCGCACCGTAGCACTCCGAAGTGGGCCAGATAAAGCCCCGGCGCTTGGCAAGGTCCATGACATTCTCAAAAACATCGCTCATGGTGATCACTGGGATATATCTCGTATACACGTTTGTACGACTCCCGACAAAAAGGCTCGTGTCCGGTACAGGCCGGTCCCGGAAATACGCCCTGTTCGCGCGCTGACAGGAAAGTTAACCGGATTTGACCGGGAACAGGGCCTTTTGGTTCTGCTCAAAAATGATGGGTTGTGGTATGGCAATCCAGAACCAAATAAAAGGTTTCTGGTCAAAAGGAGCGTAAAGATAGGATTAAATAGTACACCGGGTATTGTATATCCTAATCCCAAGACGGGGTTTGCAATGACGGAAGAGAAACGGAAATCACAGCTGCTGGAACTCTTCAGCACCATGTCCGGCAAGACAAAGATTGTCGAGCCGATGAAAAACATTCATGGCACCCTCAGGGATAGCGATGCGATCGAACGCGAGGTCGCGCTGGTGATGCGTGAGATCATCGAACAGGGGATCTTCAAGACTTCGCTCAAGCCAATCCAGCTCGCAAAGCTCGTTACCTCATTCTACGCCGGCAAGAACGACACCGAGATCGCCCGCGAGCTCGGCGACGAGAAACTGAGCAAAACGGTAGCCCGTGCACGGGTACGGCTCAAGCTCTTCAGGGAGCTCGACTTCAAGATGCCGTTTGACAAGATAAAGATGGAAGAGCTCCTTGAATCCGGAAAGACGATGAAGGAAGTCTCCGACGAACTCGGGGTCAGCCCGTCAACCTTGCGCGAATACCGGCATGTGATCGAGGAGCAGGAAGACCCGACCATCGATCCATATATCGCCCGCATCCGCGACGTGATGGAGGACCGGGACCTCTCCGAGCAGATGACCCGGAGCGCCCAGGTCGACAACCTCGGGGAATCCATCGATATCACCGAAGCAGAGCTTATCGACGTCACCTGATAGTGACGGTTCGGTTTTCCTTTTTTATCCCCGCACGGGCTGCGCCACCGGTAATATCGGTAAATCCGCAAAAAATACATCCGTTCATACCCACAACCTGCATACATGCATCTTTCCTGGCTCGGGCATTCCTGCATCCTGCTCGACGGTTCGAAAAAAGTGCTGGTCGACCCGTTTATCCGTGACGGCAGCGTGGCGGGGACAAACCCGGATATTGTCGCGGTCACCCACGGGCATGCAGACCATCTCGGTGAAACTGTCGCACTCAAAAGAAAAACGGTTGCGGTCGGTGAGGTGGCCCACTATCTCAGGGAGAGGGGCGTCCCGGCCGAGAGCATGAACATCGGCGGGACAATAGAACTTGACGGTGTGTCGTTTACCATGACACCGGCAGTGCATTCCTCACGGATCGAGGATGAATCCGGTTCGTTCGATGGCGGTGCTGCCGCAGGCTTTGTTATCAGGATGGATGGCGTCTCTGTCTA
>JAQWDG010000301.1 GCA_028705545.1 Methanoregula sp.
CCGAAGGTGAACTCCTGCTTGTTTGCCAGAGTTCCCTTCTCCACGTTAAAGAGCGTCAGGTAGACCGTCTCTCCCGAGACCTGGTACGCGATCACGTCCTGGTCGTACTCGCGGCGGCGCTCTACGTGCTGCCGGTCTGCGAGATGATCGATGGCAGAAATTTCGTTACGGAGGACGAGCGCCCGCTCAAAGTCCTCCGCCGCTGACCGGGCCGCCATCTCGGTGCGGAGCCGGGCTGCAAGTTCCTTTGCCTTTCCCTTCAGGAGCAGGGTGGCTTTTTTGACGTTCTCGCCGTACTCTTCGGGGCTTACCGTTCCTGTGCAGGGGGCGCTGCAGGACTGCATGTGCCGGCGCAGGCAGGGGCGTTTGGGGAGTTTTTTGCAGGTCCGGAGGTGAAAGGTCTTCTTTGCCACCTTCATGACATAGTCCCGTTCCGTGGCCGAGACAAAGGGGCCGAAGTAGGTACCCTCCCCGGTGGCTTTCCGGGCAACGACAAGGCGCGGGAACTTCTCGCTGGTGAGCTCGATCCAGGCATAGCGTTTCGCGTCCTTGAGGTCGATGTTGTATTTCGGCTGGTGCTTTTTAATCAGGGTGTTTTCGAGAAGAAACGCCTCGGTCTCTGAGCCGGTGACCACGAAATCGACCGAGGCAATGTGGGCAACGAGGCTCTTTGTCTTCGGGTCGTGGTCTTTTTTCGTGAAATAACTCGATACCCGTTTTTTGAGGTTCTTTGCCTTCCCGACATAGATGATCCGCCCCTCTGCATCGGAATAGAGGTAGCAGCCGGGGTTCTCGGGAAGGCCTGCGGTATCGATCATATTCTTGAAAAAGTATCCGGGTGCGGGCGTCTTAAACGCTCGGGATCGGGTAACTGCGCCTTGGGACCGCTGCAAGCCCGGTAGCATTCCTGCCGGTTCCGGCAGGGGAGCGTCGGGCCGGGGTTTTCTTCTTTGGCCCGGATGCGGCTGCGGTGCAGACATCGCAGGTCCCGCAGGCCGGGCCGGTGGGTTTCTCGCCGAAGTACGCGAGGAGGAAATGCTTCCGGCACGCGGTTGTCTCGCAGTACCGGACCATCTCCCGGAGGTTCCGGTGCGCGATCCGGGATGCCTTTTCTCCTGCATTGTCGTGGTCGAGCATCCATTTCACCCTGACCACATCGCCGCGGCCAAAGAGGAGAACGCATTCTGACGGCTTTTGGTCCCTGCCGGCCCGGCCGGTCTCCTGGTAATAGGACTCCACCGATTTTGGGATATCGTAGTGGACAACGAACCGGACATCGGGCTTGTCGATCCCCATGCCGAACGCCACGGTAGCGCAAACGATCTTCGCGGAGTTGTTGAGGAATGCTTCCTGTACGGATTCCCGGACCGGGCGGGAGAGTCCCGCATGGTAGGCAGCGGCGGCAAAACCCCGCTGCCGGAGATCCGCAGCGCACTCCTCCGTCTCCTTTTTACTCAGGCAGTAAACAATGCCGGACTCTCCCTTGTGCCGGCAGCAGATGGCCGCGAGCTGGACGGCCGGGTGTTTTTTCCTGATGACTTTGTAGGTAAGATTTTTCCTCTCGAAACTGCCCACAAACTCGCGGGGCTGCACGAGGCCAAGCTGCCGGGCGATGTCTTTTCGCACCTCCGGGACTGCGGTCGCCGTCAGCGCGATGACCGGGGCATCGGGGAAACAGGTCCGGAGCCGGGCAAGCTCGCGGTACTCGGGCCGGAAATCGTGGCCCCATTCTGAGATGCAGTGCGCCTCGTCGATGGCGATGAGCCGGACCGGGAACCCTTTGAGGAACACAAGAAAGCCCGGCTGCATACACTTCTCCGGTGAGACAAAGAGGATCCGGAGCCTGCCTTCCCGCATTGCCGTCTCGATCCGGTTCCGGCCTGCACTGTCGAGCAGCCCTGTCCACGCAGCGGCGGGGATGCCCCGGGCGTTGAGCGCATCCGCCTGGTCTTTCATGAGCGCTAAGAGAGGGGAGATAACAAGGGTAAGGCCACCGAGATACACCGCGGGCAGCTGGTAGCAGAGCGACTTCCCGCTGCCGGTCGTCAGGATCGCGAGCGTATCGCGGCCGCTCACCACGGACCGGATGATGGCCTCCTGCCGGGGGCGAAAGCACGGGTATCCCCAGTATTTTTTCAGGAGGGAAAGGAGAGGTTCGCGGGTATCCGGTGCGGTGGGTGTGGTGTCTGCCTGTGGTGTCATGGGTAAAGAGTCCTTTTCCGGGCCGGCATTTCCCGCCTTCCCGGCGTCGTCGTATGTATCAGGCATAGATCCGGACGGTATTTGAACCCCGGGCGTGCAGGGTGAAAATAAAAAAGGTGCCGGCAGGGAGTGGGGGGCACGCCTGCCGGCACGTTTGGGGAAAAAGGTGCGTGAGGGATTTTTATGAGATTAGATGATGATCGCTGCCGACTTCTGGTCTTTCTCGTCATTGAAGTCCGTGATCAAAACCTCGGTCGAGAGGATCATGCCGGCGATCGAGCCTGCGTTCTGGAGGCCGATCCGCACGACCTTTGCCGGGTCGATGACCCCGTTTTCCATGAGGTCCTCGTAGACCGCGGTCTTCGCATTGTACCCGTAGGTGGGGTTTTTGTTCTCCTTGATCTTTGCGATCACTTCCGCGCC
>JAQWDG010000302.1 GCA_028705545.1 Methanoregula sp.
GGGCATTTTCGTGGTTCCACCCTTTAATCCTCCGGATGTTGTGCTGAGGGGTATCCCCGGTGAGATATGTAAGGACACCGTTTCTTTCGCACCCTTGTTATACTCTGGTATGGTGAGAGGATTTCCTTTAATGGGGTACGACCCTGCAACAGGAAATTTTTCCGGAGGTGATTTTACCTTTTCCTTTTTGCTCTGGAGTACCTGCGCACCGGAACGGTTCCCTGCCGGTACTCGTGTGGCACCGGGTATCTCCACTTCCCCAAGGCCGGTCCGGGCTTTGTAGTCCGGGCTTGTAACCATCATTTTTCTGGGAAAAAAGGAGGGACCGTCCACAAACATTTTGATCTTCTTTTGGGAACCCCGTTGCCCTAACCCGGGCCATCAGCCCAATATAAATGCGGCCCGGTCGTTCTTCCCCATAGAAATCACCATGCTCCAGTACTCCTGCACGAGAGTGGCCCGGAAACTCAGGCGCCTTGGGCACGCGAAAAAAGTCGCGGCCCGGTTCGCCAGGATTTTCCGTACGCTGATGGTCCTTTTGTGCGGGCTCATGGGAGTCTTTTTCGAGCTCCCGCATGATCTGTTCAAAGCAACTATCCCTGCCGGGAAAAAATGTGCGGACTTCCGGCCCGGTCTCTTTTTGCCCGCAGTTTTCGGTATACGACGGTAACCGCCGGTCCGGGCGCTGATTTTTGTCGGCTGATCCCTCCTGTGGTGCGGGTGCCAACATAAGGCCTGCCGCCCTCACCCGGGCAGGGAAGCGGGATGGCCGTTGTTTTTTTTAGCCATTTCCCCCGGTCCCGGCGTTAAACGGGTTTTATCTGCACGGGTACGGGGCTTTTTTGCCGGCCCCGGGTGCGGCCGGGTCGGGACATGTGGACAATGGAGATTGCGAACAGGAGTGAAATACTATGGGAATTTCAGCAACGCAGGGAGAGGATGTGGCTGCGCCGGGTGGGATAGTGTCCGGCGCGGCAGGGACCGGACAGGAACACACCATTGATGCAGCGCCGGAAACAGCCGGCGGCTGCCAGACCGTACCGGGGCGCCGGGGCCGCGTGGTGATCGGACTTGGCGTTCTTGCCCCAAAAGGGGCGGGAGGCGGGACGGTGCCGGTATACGAAGAGGCCGGCGAACGGGAAGATACCGCCCGGCCGGACCCCGTGTTTGCGCCGGGCGGGTGCGATGAGAGGATCCCGGCCCGGCTCAACCGGAAGATCGCACGGCTGGAGAAAAGGTTTAGGGGGATCGAGGAGAGGGGGCGGCCCTGATGCCCCGGAGACCGACAGAAGTCCTCGCAGATATCCCGCTCTTCTTGATCCCGCACGTGATCCTCCAGCGGATCCGTCAGGTCGGGGAAGACCTGGAGCGGGTCACGGTAAAAAGGACGCGAAGACACTTCTACACGGTCAGCATCCGCACCCGGCCGGTGAAGCGCGAGTTCCAGTCGGAGCGGGCACGCACGGGTGAGGGAGTATGAGCCGGGGACGGCAGCCAACGAAAAACCGGGACGCCGGGATTGCGATGGCACAGGGGCGCGGGACCGTCATGCAGTTTGTTCCGGACACCGGCAGGGTCTGTGATTTTATGATCCGGGGGGCCGGGCGGATCGTCTTTGTCCGGATAAAACGGGCGGCCCGGCTCCACTGCGGGGTTTTGGAACTCGCAGAGGAGTATAAGGAGCAGATCGCCGGCCTGCGAACACTTCCCGGTTCCGGGCCGGTGACCCGCGAGCTCTGGCTCTACTCCAAGAAATGTGCCTGGCGGTACTTCCGGGTAACGGATACCGGGATAGAAGAGATAAGCCCGGTGGTGGGAAATCTCATTCCGGCGGGAAAAACACCGGCAGGTTCCGGGGCGGTGACTGCCCCATGACCCAAAAGATCCCCGATACTTTGGGGAGCTCTCCCGGTATGCACGTCACCCCCTCCATTTTGGGAGAAGGGGTACCCCCGTGGGGGAGATGCATTCAGATCTCCCCTGTTTGGGCTCCGATTGGGTGTTTTTGGGGTATCCGGGGGACGAAATCGCGAAAACGGGGGCCCATTGTTTTACGAAAACCCCGTATTGCCTTCCGATTGTCGGATTTGTGGGGTTTGCGTTCTCCAAAAAGGGACCATGCAGGCCCAATTGCGCGGGCGATATTTGCCCTCATGCCCTCCCCTACGTGGGAATACCGGAACGCGGATACAGGGAGCCGGGCCGGAATGCCGGTACTCGGGAGACCCCTGGCGATCGGTACCCTGACCCGGCATAGGACATCCCCAGATTCTCCGACGTGGGAACTTCAGGTTTACCCCGTGGAACGGCGGTGGCAGGTACCGGATCCCTCACATTCGGGGGACGAAATCACGAAAACGGGGGCCTATTGTTTCCGGAAAACCCCGAATTGCCTCCCGATTGCCGGATTTGTGGTGTTTTCGCGCCCTAAAAAGGGACCAAATGGGCCCAATTGTGCGGGCGAAAATTCCCCGCATGGGCTCCCGGACGATAAAAGAGGGAACCCCGGGTCCGGGGATCCGGGCCGGAACGTGCCGGGTTTTCCCGGAACTGGCGGCGAACAGGAGGAGAACCCCAAAGACAGAAAAGGAGGCATCCGATTATGACGACACTCTATGAAGCACT
>JAQWDG010000303.1 GCA_028705545.1 Methanoregula sp.
CCCGGAACCGGGGCCGGGGGCACGATGACGTTTGCCGTGAACGAACCGCTGAGTGCCGGTGAGACCGGGTACTCCTACGCGATCACCGCCGTGAGTCTTGTTCCGGCACAGGCCCTCGGCTCCACCAGTCTTCTCGTGACCGATGCCGGGGCAACCTCCCATGCCCCGGATGGCCGGACCGTTGCCGGGATCGTTGCCATCTCCCCGGTCGCGGTCAACCCGTCATCGATCAGTTCCGGCACGATCACATTCGCGGTTTCGGAAAGCTGGCTTACCGATCATGGGCTGACACCGGCGGATATTGTCCTGATGCGGTATCACAACGGCGTCTGGGCCGAGCTGCCGACCACGTATCAGTACGAGACCGGGGGAGCGTGCTACTTCACGGCCACAACACCGGGCTTCTCGTACTTCGCCATCGCTGCCCGGACTGACATGGCCTCCGCGAATGCGACCGTGACCGGCACGGCAGCCGCATCCGTCCCGGTCAGCACTGCACAGATGGCAGCCATGACCTCAGCAGTACCGGCATTCGTAACGGCTTCCCCTGCCGGGACCTCCGCGCCGGTCACCACCGCAACGACCGCTGTACCGACCGGTGCCACAGGTTCGTCCGGCATCCCGGTCCTTGCCATCCTTGCCGGCATTGGCGGGATTGCGGTCGTTGCTGTGGGTGCGGTGCTTGCCCGCCGCTGGTGGATCCGCAGGCAGAACCCGGCGCTGTTTAAGGAATATGACTGAAGGTATGCGGGTCGCCATAAGCGTGCGGGAATAAACCGCTGGAACATCAGGGAATTCTTAACAAGTTCTCCAGGAGTACAAAAAGTTTAAAATTTTCCCGGGAAAAACCGGCAGGCACGAACCAGGAATGCGAAGGTCCCCATTTCCGGCAAACTCCCTATTTATACCCCCTAAAAAACCCCCTCCGGTACCGATCCGGGGGATCATGCAAAGAGGGGGTCTGATCCCCGATCTCCACGTAAAATGTCCGGTTTGCCAAAAGGGCTGTTTTTAGAAAAACCCGTAAAACGCCCGGATTCCATTCGGGGCACATACGCCTTTATTTCGGACGGATACGCCCGATACGTCGTTTTTAGGATCTGGGTGAGTTTTCTTTTTTCCGGATAGGGTTGGACTGATGGAGCGGGGCCGGAAAGAAAGGCCCGCCAAACCGCAATAAGGTGCCTTAGAACGCATTATATGCGCCTCAATCCGGGCGTATTCCGGTAAAAGGGGCACGATATGGGGTCGGTTTATCGTCGGAAGAACGGTTTTACGACGGTGAGGGCAAGAGAGGAGGGTTCGTGTAATCTGCGGGTGAGGCCGGGAATTTTTTTGGGGAGGTTTTTGGTTAACAACGTTTTTCCCGGATTTTTTCCGGTCATGATTTTAAAAAAAATCCGGAAAACCCGGATGAAATCAAAAACGTTTCCGGAAATTTTCGGATCCGTAATTTATCAGTTTACCGGAAAATCCGCAAGAGGGGAACTACATTCCCGGATCCCGTTTTTCCCGTTCTAAAAAAACTCAACCTGCTGGTTCCTCCGGGTTCACGGTTACGACCATGGCCCGTAAGTGATAATCACTAGTGATTCGCAATTTTTTTAAGAGCCATCTAATCCCAGATCCTAATGAGAAGGATCCCTGCGGGGGGTTCCTGCCGGGATACCTTTCCCAGATACAGGGGACCGGTCGTTTGACGGGATTTTTTAGGGAAGGACCTGTGGCAGGCCCGACGCCGGAAACGTGAGGATGAGTTATGGCGAGAATATTTTCATACGGTACGGGACGATCCATCCCGGTTCTGGCATTCCTGCTGATCGTGATCACAGCGCTTGTGCTGGTGGCGCCGGCAGGAGCAGCACTAATTGACAACTGTTCATCCACCGCGATTCAGGATAATGTCCCCCTCACCGGGGGCAGGCTTGTCCTTTCACCCGACCCCTCCTCACTTGTCACCGACAACCAGGCCCTGCCGGGCAGCAGGGGGGCAGACACAGACTCCGAACCTTCCCCGACAGATCGATTCCGAAAAGAAGGTATCGGGTTCCTGAATAATTCCGGACAGCAGATCGGCATTGCGGCGACCGGTACCGGGACTATCATTCTGACAGGTACAAACGGTTCGGTCGTGATGCAGCTTGCGGGGATCGGCCGCCCGGACGAATTCAATGCCGCAGAACCCGGGAAAATCCGGGCATCTCCCGACCGGCTCGATATTGCCCGGCCCGGGTATACCGAATGGTATGTTAGGGAAGACACCGGGATCGAGCAGGGCCTGACCGTGGACTCCCGCCCCTCCGGGAACGGGACGCTTCTTGTCAATTACACCCTTGCCGGGGATCTCAGGCCGGTCCTTGCCGGGCAGACGCTCATCTTTTTTGATGCCACCGGTCCCGTGATGAATTATGGCGGACTTGCCGCGTCCGATGCCACGGGGCGGGAACTTCCTGCCACCCTTGCCCTCTCGTCAGGTACGCTTACCTGGCAGATCGACGACCGGAATGCCGTGTATCCGGTGGTCATCGATCCGTACATTGTGTCCCAGACTGCGATCCTCAATGCTTCCGATGCAGCGGCCAGTGCATATTTCGGCCAGTCCGTGGCGATCTCCG
>JAQWDG010000304.1 GCA_028705545.1 Methanoregula sp.
CTGTCCTGAGCCGGTCGAAGTTGCAGGCAAGGGTGAGATCGGCGATCTGGCTCTTGTGGATCAGATCCTGGATCTTCTCTTTCGAGCACATGATATCGTAGAGCTTGAGGTCTTCGAGATCGGTAAACCGGGTAAGGCCGAGGATCTCAAGTGCCGCCCGGTTCGCGTTTAAGATCGTGCCGTCCTCGTGAAAGAGGAAGATGCCGCTCGGGACCTCCTCGAAAAGCGTGCGGATCTTGCGCTCGCTGGTCTTTAACGCATCCTCGGTCTTCTTCCAGGTCGTGATGTCGCGGAGACTGATCATGATCCCCGGTTTCTCGGTAAACGCAACGGAGGGGATCACGGTCGAGACAAATTCGGTGAGAAAGATCCGTTCGGTCCCCTGTTCGATCAAAAGCATCTCGTTTACAAACATCTGCGAGCGGACGATGCGGGAGATATTCTGCTGGACCGTGGGATCGTTAAAAAGGCTGAGGCTGATGCGGGAGAGATCGGTGCCGATGATGTTCCGGTCCTTCCTGATGCTAAAGGTATTGAAAAAACTCCGGTTTGCCATGAGGATGCGGAGGTCGGAGTCGAGGATAACGATCGCATCGGACAGGTAGTTTAAAAGATCGTCGAACGGGACGGTCTGCGAGGTGGTGTAGAGTTTTGCCTTCCCAAAGGGCTTCATCACCACGTGGCCGTGGGACTGGAGGACGTCGAGGTACTTTGCCACTGAACCGCGGTTCATCCCCAGTTCGCGGGCGATTGTAGAGATGGAGACTGCCTCGGGATACTTCTCCTGCAAAAATTCGCGGACACGCAGGTACCGTTCGTCAGGCTCGCTCATAGGACACTTTACAGGGGTTTTCCTTGCGGATCCATTAAACGTATTCATTCGCATGCCGGCCCGGGCAAAAAAAGATCAGATGGCCAGAAGCGCCCCGTCATCATCGGACGGCGGTTCCCGGGCCCGGACGAGAAACATCAGCACGACACCGATTGCTTCGAGCACCATGCAGAAGAAGAACGCAAGGTCGAATGCCCCCGCGAGCTCGCCCGGGGCAATGGTATGGGCTGAGTACTCGGCGATCTTCGGGCCCGCTGCGACCATGGCAACCAGCATCACGCCCGCGACCCCGAGCGATGAGCCGAGGTTGGTCATGACCTTGACAAGGCCGCTCGTCGAGCCCCGGTCCTTTGCCGGGCACTCGCCCATCACAGCGCTGTTTAACGGAGAAAACGCGATGCCCGTCCCGGCCCCTAACAAAAAGAGATAGATGCAGATATGGCCCACGCTCGTTTTTGCCGAGATCGCGGAGAGGAGGAACAGCGCAAGGGTGCAGAGAAGAAAGCCCGTGATGATCGGCCGCTTTGTCCCGATCACGTCCGAGATCTTTCCCGATATAGGGGCGGTGATGATCATCCCCACGGGAAGGGCGAGGAGGATCGTACCCGCGGTATCGGTCGGGATTGCCTTTACGATCTCGAGGTAGAACGGCATGATCACCATGACGCCGGCCATTGCCATCTGGATCAAAAGGATGCAGATGTTCTGGACAGCGTAGCCGCGCCCGGCAAAGAGCGAGAGGTTCACGAGCGGCTCTCTTGCCCGGCGCTCCTGGAAAACAAAGAGGCCCCAGAAGACGGCGGAGACCGCGAGTGCGGCAATGCCTTTTACCGGGTCGGTTCCCTGCAGCGTTGTCAGGCCGTAGATGAGCGAGCCAAGCGCAATAAAGACGGTAACGATCCCGCCGGTATCCATCCGGGCCGACGGCGCAACCGCATCGTGGCGGGGAATGACTTTGAGGCCGAGCAGGATCGCAATGATCCCGACCGGGAGGTTGACGAAGAAGATGTACTGCCACGAGAACGTGCTCGTGAGAAAACCGCCCACGACCGGGCCAAGGGCAGCGCCGAGCATGGTAAACATCGCTACGATCCCGAGCGCCTGGCCACGCAGGGATGTGGAGAGGTATGAGGTGACCATGACCGCACCGAGCGCTGCGATCGCGGCACCGCCGATGGCCTGGACCATCCGGGAAACGATCAGGATGGTCAAGGTCGGCGAGAGCCCGCAGAGAAGCGAACCGACCGTAAAGAGGGCAAAGCCGCCCAGGAAAACTCCCCGGTATCCCCGCATGTCGCCGAGACGCGAAGCGGCAAGCAGCAGGCTCACGAGAATGATTAAGTACGCGTTGAGCACCCACGATACCGCGACCGTGGATACGTCAAAAAATTTCGCAATGTCGGGGAGGGCGATGTTGACGATCGTTGCATCGAGGCCGGCCATAAAAGAGCCGAGCGCAACAACGATGACGATCAACAGGTCCTTTGCCGACATTTTGGCCGGCGTCTGCGGGGCAGTAATACGGTTCACTCCTGAATACAACGAGATTCTTTTTCCTGATGATAAACGTTTCAGGTGAGGTTTGGCGATGCAAGAGTATTTTGCCTGCCCGAAGAGGAGATTTATCCGGGAATTTCCATGGCACACTCAGGCGAATCGCAAACCACCGGAACCGTATCGTTTAAGGCCGTTACCCAGATCTACGACAGCGACGACCCGTCGCCCGAGGCGCACCGCGATCTCTCGGACACGGCCGAGGACCGGATCTTCCGTGCAG
>JAQWDG010000305.1 GCA_028705545.1 Methanoregula sp.
AAGTTCAAACCGCAGTAAAGCCGGGGATACATCTCCGGTTTTTCTGGTAAACAACAGGTATACACGAGCATGATCGACCAGATCTTTGATACCATAGCCCGGACGGTCAACCGCCGCCCGAAACTGGTGGTCGGCATCATTGGCGTAATCTTTGTCATTGCGTTATTCGGCATGACGATGATCGTCATGGAGACCGGGAACGATACGTACCTGGACAAGGACTCCGTAGCGGGCATTGCGAACAAACAGTACACCAACACGTTTGCGGCGGATTCGCTGATTTTAATCATTGAGACGAGCGACCCGACAAGTCCGGATGTCCTCAAATACATGGACCGGCTGGAAGGCAATATCCGGCAACAGCAGCATATTTCGAGCGTAGCAAGCGTTGTCGATACGCTTAAGCAGATGAATGGCGGGGTACTTCCGCAGTCCAAGGGAGAGACCGACGATTTGATCCAGCAGATCCCCGAGGCCAGCCGCAAGATCCTGGTACCCTCAAACGTACTCACACTCATGCAGGTCAAGCTCGACGAAGGGCTCTCGGACGACACCAAGACCTCTGTGCTCAATAACGTCCAGTCGCTCGTGGACGCATCCGACCCCCCGACCGGTGTTAAGGTCTCCGTCTCGGGCAGCCCGGCGTTTGCCGCACAGATGAAGGCCGAGATGGGGTCCCAGATGGGTGTTTTGATCGGCGCTGCCATGATCCTGATGGTTCTTGTGATGGGCCTGCTCTTCTCCTACGTCAGCCACCGGTTCCTGCCGGTCGTGTTCGTGGGTCTCGGGCTGTCCTCTGCTCTCGGGATGATGGGCCTTGCCGGCATCAAACTCAACATGGCGGTGATGGGTGCGTTCCCGGTCATGATTGGCCTTGGGATCGATTACGCGATCCAGTTCCACGCCCGGCTCGATGAGGAGTCCCGAAAAGGGTCGCTTGACAACGCCGTATACATGACGATCACCCGGACCGGCCCGGCTGTGATGTACGCGATGCTCGCGACATCTTTGGGCTTTGCCGCCATGTTCATCTCTACCGTGCCGATGGTCCGGTCGTTCGGACTTGTTGCCATGATCGGGATCATGAGCTGTTACTGCATATCGCTCGTCGGTATCCCCGCCATCGCCCATATCCTCCATTACACGCCCAAACAGAAGGCACCCGAAGTCTGTTACGCAACCGGCGCGGACGCCTGCAATACGCTCCCGCCCAAGAAGAGCGGCTGGTCATATGGCCGGTTCCTCACCAGCACCTCGGTAAAGATTGCGAAAAACCCGGTACCGGTGCTGTTAATCGCAGCCCTCATAGCCGTGATCGGGTTCCAGCTCGACCCCTTAATCCCCATTGAGGCAAACGAGAACAACTTCGTACCAAGCGACATGCCGGCGAAAATCCAGATGGACAAGGTCACGAGAGTGCTGGGCGCCACGAGCACTGCCGACTTCTATGTCCAGGGTGCCCGTGTCACCGATCTCGATACGATACGTTGGCTCAACGATTTCCAGAATTACGAATTGTCCAAGCATTCCGAGCTGACCTCGGCGACGAGTATTGCAACCTATGTTCTCGCATATAACGGCGGCAGGATGCCCGAGACCCAGGGCCAGCTCGATGCCGTGCTCGCGACCATACCCTCTGCCGTAAAAGACCAGTACGTCAGCGGTTCGCTCCGCGGTGTCGTGAAGTTCGGCACGATCAAGATGGAGATCCCGACCGAACTCGATCTCAAGGAACAGATGGAAAAAGACATTGCGTTCCTCCAGACACCTCCGGGTATCACCGTCCAGCCGGTCGGCAGCTTCGACATCTTTACCACGCTTATCGGAGGCCTGGCTAAGTCCAAGGAAGCCATGACCTATCTCGGCTTTGTGCTGATCTTTGTGTTCCTGGCTCTCGTCTACCGCCACATCCACGCGGTATCCCCCCTCATCCCCATTGTAATGATTGTCGGCTGGAATTCCGTCGCGATGTACATCCTCGGGATCTCTTACTCCCCGCTCACTGCGACCCTCGGGTCCATGACGATAGGGGTGGCGGCCGAGTATACGATCCTCGTAATGGAACGGTATTCCGAAGAAGAGGAACGCCTCCACGACCATCTCGCGGCGATCCAGGAGAGCGTGAACAGGATCGGGACCGCTATAACGGTTTCGGGCCTTGCGACCTTCTTTGGGTTCTCGGCACTCTGTCTTGCGAGTTTCCCCATTATGAGTAACTTCGGCGTGACAACCCTCATCGCCGTCGGTTTCTCCCTTACCGGCGCCATCTTTGTGATGCCCGCCGTCCTCTCCCTCATGGGACAGTTCACCGAGTGGCTGGACAAGAGGAAGAGGAAGGGTGCAGCCTGTACAGCACCAGTCGAACTACACCAACCGGGAATCCCCGGTTCGCCACACGAATATGTTGCAAAAGGTAATTCCTATGAAGAAAACAACTAACCTTGCCCTGCTGATTCTCGTCGGGCTCGTAATCTGCGTTTCCCCCGCGCTGTGCGCAACGAAATACGTGGGAGCGAGCCCGGCGATAACCGCGTATATCGGGGGCACGAACGAATACTCGCCCGGAGAGGACGCAACGATCACGGTCGTATTGCAGA
>JAQWDG010000046.1:0-9184 GCA_028705545.1 Methanoregula sp.
CCGAACAGTTCGTCCATGAGAAACGTCCCGAACTGGAGGTCCTTTGAGGCATTCGCGTCGAGCTCCGGGATCCGGATCACAAACATCCGCCGGGTGGTGGCATAGACGCCGTACCCTCCGCCAAGGGAACCGATCGCACCGGCAAAGGTGCTCCCGCTGCCGTCCCCTGCGACCTTGAGGGTCGGGCTCGCGATCCCGCCGAGATAGTTCTCGGCAGCTTTTTGATCCGTACGGGGCTCGCCGATCGTGATCACCTCGATGACCGCGAGCAGCCGGCCGGCATTATCGTACACCGGGGAGCACTTGCCCCACATGAGCACGGGCTTTCCCTTTATGGAAATATGTTCCAGTTCGCCGATCAGCGTCTCGCCGTCCCGTTTTGCAACCGGCCGCCCCTCTTTTTTTACGCCCGGGGGGGAAGGGAGCATGTTGTCGACCAGCATCGGGGCACGCTTCCCGTAGAACGGGACGCCGTATTCCTGCCCGCCCTTCCCGACCATGTCGGCCGCTGAAACGCCGGTAAGTTCGGCGAGTTTTTTGCTCCATGCAAGGACCACGCCGTTTTTGTCCACGGCAAAGACCGGGGCTTCGAGCGACTGGAGGGTGGCGACCAGTTCGTAGAGTTCATCGTTTTTTTCCGCATCGCCTCCGGCAGGGACGTGGGCGGCCGGGATTTTTTCACCAGCGCCGATCTTCCGCAGAGAACCGGTATCCCTCCCGCCGAGCTGGTACTCCTGCGGCTCGCCTTCGGCCGAGAAGAACGCGTGGTAACTCCATTCGAGGGTTACCGCCCGGCCCTCACCGGCAAGGATATGGTGCAGGAGCAGGCAGTCCGGCACTTCCGGGGAGAGGGCCCGCAGGCAGCCGAGAATTTCTTCCCGTTCTGCCGTTGGTACGTAATTAAAAAAATTCTCCTGGACGAGCTGGCGGTACGGTTTTCTGAACAGATGGACACAGGGCTCGTTCACAAACGTGAGTTCGCCGCCCGGCCTGATCCGGCAGATGAGTTCGGCACTGTTGTCAACAACCGAGTTGTAGAACCGGGCCCAGCTGACCAGCTCGAACTCGGCGTTCTTCTGCGGGATGCGGGTGCGGAGGAAATCGATAAGGCGCGGGACCTCGTCGGCCATGTCCGCACCTTTCTGGAGGTAGTAGTCCGCTCCCGTATTGAGGGCGTCCCGTGCGATATGGGCAAGCCTTTTAGCCGTTGCTACGACAAAGACCGACTGGCCGCCCCGGGACCGGACTTCCCGCAGAAGGGAGAGGCCGTCCATGTCCGGCATCGAGTAATCCGCAATGATCGCATCGAAATACTGCCGGTTGAGGAGGTCGAGCGCATCGGTGGCGGTCGCTGCTGTAGTGACGGCGAGATCCGGTTCCTGTTCGAGCCGGGTCTTAAACACGTCAAGAAAGAGTGGCTCGTCATCGATGCAGAGAAGGGAGATTGCCTGGGACATAACGACCCCCGCGTTCGTGTAACTTTCAGAGTCTGGAAGTTTATCTTAAAAAAATTATTTAAATTATCTTTATGTGTCTGTGACTATCCCTCTAACCTTTATAAAAAGCAGGGCACGAAAAACGGCTCCTGCCGGGAGCCCGGGAAGAGTAAAAAGTTACCAGGGGATGATCTCTACCCGGCTTCCCTTCTCAAAACCCTCGCTCTCTGCCGGGACCCGGAGCACGCCGTCGCTGTTCGCGAGCGTGTTCAAGAGGCCGGACTTACCAAAGAGCGGGGTTGCGATCCCGTCTTTGAGCGAGACCCGGAGGAAGTCCTCCCGCCCCTTAGTGGAGGGCACGTTCATTGCAAGGGTCGCGGGGAGCGTAACCGGGTCCGGTGCGGCGTTCCCGGTCATGCCGTCGAGCAGGTGCCGGACAATGGCAACGAGCACGACAAAGGTTGCGGCCGGGTGGCCGGGCAGGCCGATCACCGGTACGGTACCGACCCTGCCGATGACCGTGGGCTTGCCCGGCGCGATCGCCACGCCGTGGACAAATACCTTCCCCATCCCGGCGATCACGACTGCGGTCATGTCCCGGTCATCCTTCGAGCTTCCCCCGGATATCAGGATTGCGTCGCACTCGCGGGCGGCCGTGGCAAGCGCAGCCCCGAATGCTTCCCGGTCGTCGCGGACAATGCCGTAACTGACCGGGACGCACCCGTGGTCCCGGACAAATGCTGCGATAACAAAACTGTTGACATCCCGGACCTGTCCGGTCGCGGGGACCTGAGTCACCGGTACGAGCTCGTTACCGGTGGAAAGGATGCCGATCCTGGGTTGTTTTGTGACCGGCACCTCCGCACACCCGACCGCGGCGAGGACGCCGAGATCCTGTGCCGAGAGCCGTCGGCCTTTTTCGAGGACTACCTCGCCTTTTTTGAAATCCTCGTTATAGCGGATGACATTTTCTCCGTCCGCCGCCGGTTTTTTTATGAGAATGCTGTCCCCGAACGGCTCGGTATTTTCGGCCATCACGACAGCGTCGGTGCCCTCCGGGAGGATCCCGCCGGTCGGGACGTATGCGCATTCGCCCGTCTGCACTGCACAGTCTGCGGAATTTCCCATCAGCACCCGGCCCTTGAGGGCAAGGATCGCCGGTGCAGATTCTCCCGCTCCTGCCGTATCCGCCGCCCGCACGGCATACCCGTCCATCACGGAACGGGTAAAGCCGGGAATATCGATATCCGATGCGATGTCCCCGGAAAGCACCCGTTCCTGGGCTTCTGTGAGGGGGACATATTCCGTTTTTGGCGCAGTAGCGAGGCTTTTTGCAACCTCGATGGCCCTTTTGACCGGGACAACGGATAAAAAGAGGCTCATGAAGACCCGATCACTTGAAACATCCGAGCTGGCAGCCGCGGATCTTGATCCCGTGGGAGTTAGCGTATTTTCCGATCTCTGCAAGGGTGATCTGGTGTTTCTCCGCGATCGAGCATGCCTGCGTGCAGGTCAGAACCTGGGTGATACCGGCCTCTTTTAGGGCCTCTGCGATCTGATCTTTTTTCTGTGCGTCCATACTATCATTCACCTTTGCGGTAAAGTCAAATAAGTGTTATGAACCCCGGTGAAGTGTATACGAGACTTATTCGCTCCTGACAGCATACCGGTTCTTTAATGAAGGTGGCTCTGGTCAGTTCCCGGCAGGACATCGCGGGATGTACGATCCGGCGCAGCATCGAAGAACTCATGAAGGAGGGCGCTGTCCCGGATACGGGGCGGACGTATGAGTTCTTCGAAGTGGACGGCCGGCTCATCCACGCAGAGGGGATCGATGCCGGCACCGGGGCCGATCTCATAATCTTCCTCTCCCGGCATTCGAGCGTCAACCCGGTGCCGGTCCTCACCGTCCACGTCACCGGCAACTACGGGGTCGCAGAGCTCGGCGGGAGCCAAAAGACCCTTGCCCCGGCCGCACCCGCGATGATGCACGCGGTCCTGCGGTCGCTTGCCCGGCACTGCCCGGAGGGGTACCGGGTCTCGTACGAGGTTACGCACCACGGCCCGACCACACTCGCCGTACCCTCGTTTTTTGTCGAGATCGGGAGCACGGAAAAGGAATGGGGCGACCCGGTTGCCGGCCGGGCGGCAGCAGAAGCCGTGCTCGATGCCGTTCCCCTTGCAGATGCCGTCCCGCTCATCGGTTTTGGCGGGACGCACTACGCGGTGCGGGAGACGGAGATTGCGCTTTCCACCCGGGGAGCGTTCGGCCACATTGCAAGTTCTCAAAGGCAGGTCCCGGTAATTGACGAGGCAATCGCCCGGCAGATGATCGAAAAGACCGGGGCGGTTGCCGCGTACATCGACCGGAAGTCCCTGCCCCACGGCGAGTTCGACCGCATTGCCGGCATCCTCGACCGGCTCGGCATCCCCCGGCTCTCGGAAAGCGAGATCGCGTCCCTTGGCCGGCTTCTCTGGGAGACCTACCGGGAAGTGCGGGCCCTTGCCGCCACGCTCGGGGCCGGCACCCGGTGTTATGTCCACGCCCTTTCAGGCTCCGGCCCGCTTGCGCTGGTGTCCCTTGACCCCGTCCTCGTGGCGGAAGCGGCAAAGGCCGGGGAGGCAGAACTCATAGCGGCCATGGAACCGCTTTCGGTTGCCCGGCTTGCCACGCAGGACAACCGGATGCTCCCGCAATTTGTCGTTTTTTCCAAAAATTCTTCGGAAATAATAAATGCTTTAAATACATTGTGCGTAAAAATCATACGTAACAGGGAAATCACTGCGACGGAGAATGATGACCTGATCATAAAAAAGGTCCGGTTCGACCCCGAAAAAGCGCGCGCACTCGGGGTGCCGGCCGGCCCGGCCTACCGCCAGCTTGCCACCGGGCAGGCAGTCGAATGCGGGGGCCGGATCATTACTCCGGATGAAGTCTCTGTCGCAACCGAGACCAGGATCCATATCCCGGGACTGGAGAACTATTCATGAGATCGATTGTTGAAGAGGCACTCACAAAAGCGAGGGATGAGACAGCTGCACCCTTGCAGAACAACGAGGATCTTGATCAGATCTTAAGCGAACTCAAGACCGAGGTCACCGTGATCGGATGCGGGGGCAGCGGGTCCAACACGGTTACCCGCATGATGGAAGAGGGTATCCACGGCGCAAAACTCATCGCCATCAATACCGATGCCCAGCACCTCATCCGGACCCACGCCGACCAGCGCATGCTGATCGGGCGGCAGCGGACACGCGGCCTCGGGGCCGGGTCCATTCCGCAGATCGGCGAGGAAGCCGCGCTCGAAAACGAGCAGGAGATCCGCGCCATGGTCTCGGGCTGCGACATGGTCTTTATCACGGTCGGCCTTGGCGGCGGCACCGGGACCGGTTCGGCCCCGGTCGTTGCAAAGGCGGCCCGGGAAGAAGGCGCGCTCACCATCGCGGTCGTCACCCTGCCTTTTGCCTCCGAGGGTGCGATCCGGATGGAGAATGCGGAAGCCGGTCTCGAACGCCTCCGGGATGTAGCGGATACGGTCATTGTAGTCCCGAACGACCGGCTGCTCGAAGTTGTCCCCAAGCTCCCGCTTTCAGCCGCTTTTAAGGTCTCGGACGAGGTGCTCATGCGGGCGGTCAAGGGGATCACCGAGCTCATTACGATGCCGGGCCTCGTGAACCTGGACTTTGCCGATGTGCGCACGGTCATGGAGCGCGGGGGCGTTGCCATGATCGGCATGGGCGAAAGCGATTCCGAGGACAAGGCGGTCGATTCGGTGAAAAAGGCGATCCGTTCCCCGCTCCTTGACGTTGATATCTCGGGTGCGACCGCCGCGCTCGTGAATGTCGTGGGCGGCCCGGACATGACCATGGCCGAAGCCGAGGGTGTCGTGCAGGAAGTTTACTCGCGCGTTGATGAGAATGCCCGGATCATCTGGGGCGCCCAGGTCGACCCGACGATGGCAAACAAGATGCGAACCCTTTTAGTGGTCACTGGCGTACGGTCACCACAAATATATGGTCGCAATGAGAAACTTACCCCCAAAGTACAGAAACAGTATGAGATCGATTTTCTCAAGTGATTAGAAATGGAAATTTCAAAGCCGGATATCAAAGTAGACGTGCACGAGGAGCTGTTCCGCAAATATCTTCGTGTGTTAAAGCTCGCGCGCACCCCGACCCGGGAGGAGTTCACGAAGATCGCGACCGTTGCGGCGGCCGGGGTCCTCCTTATCGGGTTGATTGGATTCATCATCTACCTGTGCTTCGACCACAAGACGCTCTTAGGATTCTGATCTTGATCGCCATGACTCCGGAACCTACACCCTCGACAGCGGCACCGGCAGTTCCTGCCGCACCCGAGGTTTTCAACAACCGGATCTTCGCGATCAAGACGACCTCCAAGCAGGAGCGCACGGTTGCCGATAATATCCTCAAGGCCATTGAGACGAAGGCGACCGACATCAAGGTCACTTCGATCATTGTCCCGAACGAGCTGCAGGGCTACGTTCTCGTGGAGACCCCCGAGCAGCGCAACCGGATCGAGCAGCTCGTCGAGATGGTCGCCCATGCCCGGGCGCTTGCAAAAGGCCAGACAACGCTTGCCGAAGTTGGGCATTTCCTTATCCCGAAACCGGTCGTCGCCGGTATCGACGAAGGCACAATCGTCGAACTGATCGCCGGGCCGTTCAAGGGCGAGAAGGCGGTCGTCAAGCGCGTTGATTCCGCAAAGGAAGAGATCACGGTCGAACTGTACGAGAGCGTTGTCCCGATCCCGATCACGGTCCGGGGCGACAATGTCCGCGTGGTCGACAAGAACGTCGACCAGTAATCCTTTTTTAAGCAGGTTTTCCGAACTCGGGAGACTGCCGGAAAATTTTCACACAACGCCAGTGTTATCGTCTTTTCCGGGAAATTCCCTGAAGGTAGACCCATAAAATACCGGGTGCAGACAAAAAAGCCCGGATCCTTTCGCGGCGTTCCCCTCGGAGCATCATACCATGGTCTTTTCCTTAAACACCCGGCGGCTGGTCCTCGAAGACATGAACGACCGGGACCTTGCCGCCATGAACGGTATTGCCCGTGACCCCCGGGTCATGAAGTACGTGCTTATCTGGCTCGAAAACGATGAACAGATCGCCGGGTTCGTGCAGCACGCCATCGAAGAGGCCGGACAGCCGGACCGGCACGACTACGTGCTCGCGATCAGGGAACCGGCGACCGGCGGCTTTGCCGGCTTTGTGCTCTTCGAGATCGATCCCGACGAACAGACCACCGCCGAAGCGGGCTGTATCCTCCGGCCGGAGTACTGGAAGGCCGGGTACGCCACCGAGATCCTCCGGGCCCTGCTCGCGTTCGGCTTTGGGACGCTTTCCCTCCACCGGGTCTATGCGAAATGCGATCAGGAAAACCATGCCTCGGCCCACGTGCTGGAGAAGTGCGGCCTTGCGTACGAGGGCACGCTCCGCGAGCACGTCTGGCTCCGGGACCACTGGCGCTCGACCCGGTACTACGGGATGCTTGCGGACGAATACCGGGCCCGGTAAAAAAAAATTGATGGACTCTGCAAAGGAAGAGATCACGGTCGGACTGTACGAGAGCGTTGTCCCGATCCCGATCACGGTCCGGGGCGACAATATCCGCGTGGCCGGCAAGAACGTCGACCGGCAATCCTGCTTTTTTTTATTATCTCCGCAGGGTACATGCAGTCCTGAGAAGTACCACCTCCACCGCCAACAGCGTTTTTTTCGGGGGTTCATTCCTCTCTGAAGGGCCCCCTGTTTACTATGTTTGATCCATTTTCCCTGGAACTCACGGGTTCATGCCCGGCGCCAGACACCGTGGGGAATGGCGATCTCGAATTGAACCCCAGTCCCGTACGTGCCGGTCTCCGCAATGGTTATCCCGGTGATCGAGAGGATCTCCTGCGACAAAAACAGTCCAAGGCCGGTGTGCTTCCCGAACCCTCTCTTAAACAGGTTCTTTTTATCCTCCGGGCTGATGCCCGTACCGTTGTCCCGGTAGATCAGGACAAGGCCCCCGTCACCGGCCTCCTGTACCCGGAGCTCCATCCGGGTCACATGGCCCCCGTGGCGCAGCGAGTTCTCGATAAGATTGTAAAAGACCTTCCCGATGAGTGGATCGGCATATACGGAGATCCCTGCTACCTGTATTTCCACAGCAATGCCCCCGAGCGGAAGCTGTGCGGCCGCGGACGAGAAGACCTCTGCCACATCCTGCCAGCAGGGGGCCTGCACCCCGAGATCCTCATAGTACCGGGTAAACTCTATCTGCCTCTGAATTGCCTCTGCCGCACGATCGCCGTTTTTCAGGAATTCACGGATAGCCGGATCTTTCTCATCTTCCGCCATAAGCGCAAGATATGTCCGCAGGCCCATGAGCTGGTTGAGAATATCGTGGCGGGTGATGCTCGAAAGCATGTTGAGTTTCTTTAATGCCTGCTGGAGGGCATACTCGGTTTTTTTGCGATCCGTAATGTCCCGGATGATCCCAACAACAAATTTCTCGCCGACAGCATTGGTGTACAGGGTCTTTTTTGTGACGATTGTATGGAACGTTCCCGAAGCATCGGTTATCGTTTCCTCATTTTCATTGATCTGACCGGTCCTGAAGACCTCGTCATCGTTTTTCCGGAAGACCTCCGCCTCTTCGTTTGAAAAGAAATCATAATCGGTTTTTCCCAGCATCTCCTCACGCGAACAGCCGGTAAAACGGCAGAAACTGTTGTTGAGCCGGACAAAGCGGTACGAGCGGTCCTTGATAAAGAGGGGATCGGCGAGGGTATTCATCACCGTGTCCAGGTACGTGTTTGATTCTCTTAACTCGCGCTCGATCTGTTTCTGGAGGGTAACGTCCCGGAAGGATTCGATGGCACCCGTGATCTTGTTGTCACTGTCGGCAAGCCGGGTGGCACTGACCCAGAGGAAAAACCGGGTACCATCGGTTCGGGTGACTTCGCGCTCGGTACGGATCGTGTCGCCATCGAAACGGATTCGGTCGTACCGATGGCGTATCTCCTCGCGATCCATGTGCAGGACGTCCTCGATCAGGAGAGGGCCGGTCTCCCCTTCGATCCAGCTTTTGTAGGTTTCTTTTCCTTTCCCCATGACATCGGCAGCCCGGATCCCGCTCAACACCTCCATGGCATGGTTCCAGGCAACCACCGTGCCTTTCCTGTCCACCACCAGTGTCGGGTCGGGCAGGAAACTGATGATCTCGGCCATGCGCCTGCCCGTTTCCCGGTACGCCTCTTCCACCCGCTGGTGTTCTGTCATGTCCCTCCCGACGATCTGGAATCCTGAAAATTCACCTTTAGAAATGACCGGTATTGCCAGGTATTCGATGAAGATATAGCCGCCATCTGCTTTTCTGGTTCTTGCAGTGATTCTTGCGGGTTCAAGGGTTTTTGCAATATTCCGAAACATGGTATACAGGTTGTCGAGATCGTCGGGATGGATAAGGTCGTCCGGCCGCTTGCCGGGGATGACGGCGCGATCAAGACCGAGAAGTATGCCAAACGCCGGCGATACGTAGATTGCCCGCCCCTCCCGATCGGTAAGGAGAATAATATCGGAACTCCGTTCAGCGACGCCCATAAAAAGCCGGGCGTTTTCCCGGAGCTGCATGGTCAGGAAGGAAACAACCGCTCCGATCAGGATAAACATCGCGGCCCTCCCCAGGGCAAATGCGAGATCCAGGGACGGGAATGGCACAAACTGGAGTACCATCCC
>JAQWDG010000046.1:9284-10710 GCA_028705545.1 Methanoregula sp.
TCCGAGAAGATATCGTCCGCTCCGGCATCGACGAGCTCGTTTTGTTCCGAAAGGTACGTGGTCCGGGCAATGATCCGGATCTTCGGGTTGAGCTCCCGTACCTCTTTTAAGACCCCGATCCCTTCCCGCAGGTCGGGAATGCTGATCACAAGGACTCCTGCCGTCCCGATGCCCGCAGCCTTGAGCGTATCGATCCGGGTCGCATCCCCGTAGATCGCCTTAATCCCGTGGGCATGAAGGGTCTGGACAGTCTGCACGTTCAGTTCGACGACCGTCACAACGATCCCATTGTCGCCGAGCAGTTTTGTGACCGTCCTCCCCACCGGGCCGTAACCGACAACAACCGCATGCGGAGTCCCGGGCAGGAGCGGTTCCACCGGCGTATCCGGGAGAGGCCGGCTCCTTTCCCGGAGGTACCTGGTGAATGCGGGCGTGTGGCGTTCGAGCCAGCGTTCGATCCCGCCGCCGCTTTTAAAGAGGAGCGGGTTTAAGGTGATCGAAATAATCGCCGCCGCGACAAGGATGTTCTGGGCCTGGACCGGCAGGATCCCGAGTTCCGCCCCCATCGCCGCAAGGATAAAGGAAAACTCCCCGATCTGGGAGAGGACAAGGGCGACCGAGATAGCGGTTTTTACCGGGTACTTCAAAAAGACCACGATACAGAAGGCCACGAGCGGTTTCCCGAGAAGGACGATCGCAAGGGTGGCAAGCACGAGGCCCGGCGACTGGAGGAGGCTTCCCGCGTCAAAGAGCATCCCGACCGAAACAAAGAAAATGACGGCAAACGCGTCGCGGAGCGGCAGCGCATCGATTGCCGCCCGCAGGCTGAACTCGGACTGGCCGACCACCATGCCGGCAAGAAACGCCCCCAGAGCCATCGAGACATCGAACATGTAGGCCGAACCCACGGCAATGGAGAGTGCTATTGCAAGGATCGCAAGCGTGAAGAGTTCGCGGGACTGGGTGTTCGCGATATTAGTGAGCACCCGGGGGATCAGCCACTTCCCGAGAGCAAAGGTGATCCCGACAAGGATGAGGATCTTTATCGCGGTAATGCCAAATGCCGGAAGGATACCGGCAGTGCCGATACCGTCGGGCCCTAAAAGGACCGGGAGCAGAACAAGGACAAAGATGGTAAAGAGGTCCTCCATCACGAGCCAGCCAAGTGCGATATGGCCGGTCTGGGTATGGATCACGTTGTTGTCCGAGAGGACCCGGGTCATGACCACGGTGCTTGCAACCGAGATCGCAAGGCCAAAGACGATTGCCGCCGGCCATGCCCAGCCAAGGGCATGCATTACGACCGCCCCGAGCGTGGCGGTGACCAGGCTCTGGATGAGTGCCCCGGGAAGTGCAATCCACCGGACGGACCAGAACTCCCGGACCTGGAACTGGAGGCCGACCCCGAACATCAAGAGGATAACGC
>JAQWDG010000306.1 GCA_028705545.1 Methanoregula sp.
GGTCATACCCGATGGGCAACCCACGGTGTCCCGAACGATGCCAATGCCCATCCCCACACGGACTGCAACAATGAGATCGCTATCGTCCACAATGGCATTATCGAAAATTACGGGGAGTTAAAAAAAGAGCTCCTTTCCCGGGGCCATACATTCCGGTCGGAGACGGATACGGAAGTAATTGTCCACCTTATTGAAGAGCACTATGCACAATCGCATGATCTCGCCGAGGCAGTCCGCGAAACCCTGTCCCATCTGAAGGGATCATACGCCCTGCTTGTTATTGCAAACGGTGCTGATATGCTCGTTGCGGCCCGCTCGGGGAGTCCCCTGGTACTGGGTATCGGGGACGGGGAATTTTTTGCTGCATCGGATATGACACCGATCCTTGAATATACCGAACGGGCAATCTTTCTCGAAGATGGGGATCTTGCCTGCCTGACCCGGAAAGGCGTAGAGATCACGAGCTCCGGACAGCCCGTTAACCGTACTGTCGAAACTATCGACTGGTCTCCTGAAGAAGTCCGTAAAGGCGGGTTTCCCCATTACATGCTCAAAGAGATCTACGAACAACCGCAGGCTTTTTTCAATACCGTTCAGGCTGAAGATAAAAACAGGATCCCCCGCTTTGTCTCTCATGCAGATTACATTAATATCGTGGCATGCGGCTCATCGTATCATGCCGGACTTATCTTCAAATACCTTCTCGAAGATGCCTGCAAAATACCGGTACGTGTCGATGCGGCTTCAGAATTTCGGTATTTTCCGCCTCCCTATGGGGGGCTGGTTGTAGGAATTTCCCAGTCCGGGGAGACTGCAGATACCCTTATCGCGCTCAGGCAGGCGCGGGCACATAACTGCCACACCCTCGCGATCACGAATGTCCTGGGCAGTTCTATCAGCCGGGTCGCCGAGGCCACACTGTTTATGCGGGCCGGGCCGGAGATCAGCGTTGCTGCCACAAAGTCGTTTGTCGCCCAGCTGGCGGTGCTCATGCGGATCGTGGATGCACGATCGGAAGGAAAGTATACGGATATCCTTTTACACGCACACCAGGCAATAGAAGAGGTTCTCCTGATGGATCTCTCTTCGGCAGTCGCACTGTGCAGGGGTGCGGGAAGTATCTTTTATATTGGCCGCGGTCCGTTCTACCCGGTGGCACTGGAAGGAGCCCTCAAGATGAAAGAGATCACCTACATCCACGCCGAGGGCTTTGCAGCGGGAGAGTTAAAACACGGGCCCTTTGCCCTCCTCTCTTCTGAAACACCGGTCATTGCCATCTGCCAGCCGGGCGAAACATACGATGTGATGGTATCCAACATCAAGGAGATCAAGGCACGGGGGGCACCTGTGATCGCGCTTGGGATGAACGGTGACTATGACCTGCCGGAGATTGCCGACCTCTTTATTCCCCTGCCAAAGACACCGAACTTTACCGAAGTACTTACCAGCCTTGTGGTGCTCCAGCTCCTTGCGTACCATACCGCTGTTGCATTGGGGAGGGATGTGGATAAGCCAAGAAACCTTGCAAAGAGTGTTACGGTTGAATAACCAATTCTTAAAAGGAACATAGGATTAGCGGGTAAATTCCCGTACGATTACAGTCGAGATAACCTATAAATCCCTGCCGGAAAAAGTGTATGAGAATGATTCTTTTCATTGGTATCGTTCTTCTTTTTTTCGCGCTTATCCCCTATCTCGTTTTTTTATTCGGGATCCGTTTTGGCAGAAAACCTGCAGATACCAGGTTTCCCGCAGTATTCCCGAAGATCAGCATGATTATTTCAGCATATAATGAAGAGCGGGTAATTGAGGAAAGGATTGCCAACCTGATGCAATGCCATATCCCCAAAGAGTCATGGGAACTCATCTTTGTCGATGACTACTCAGGAGATAATACGCTCTCCCGTGCAAAAACAGGTCTGGAAAAATCCGGCATAGACTATACTATTATTGCAAACAGGGAACGGATGGGGACGAGCCGATCTTACAATAATGCAATAAATCTCGCCAAAAATCCAATCATTATCACTACAGATGCCGATGTGTTCTTCGAACCCGATGCAATCTGGTATCTTATCGGGAGACTGGAAAGTGACAAGACCATTGCAGCAGTCTGTGGCGAGCTCCGCCCGCGGCAAAACGGGAACAAAACCACTCAGCTCGAAGCTGCATACCGGACCTATTACGGTCGCATGTGCGACTGGGAAAGTGCTGTGGACTCCACCTACAATTTTAACGGGGCCCTTGTTGCCTTCCGTTCGGACCTGATCCGGAGGATCGACGACAAGCGCGGTGCAGATGACGCCAACACAGCATTTGAAGCGATCCGGAAAGAATACCGGGCAGTGTATGAAAGCCGGGCCATAGTCTATGAGGATATTCCCCCTCACTTCAGCGAACAGTACCGCCAGAAAATCCGGCGAGCCAAGCAGCTGATTGACGCTACCCTCGCAAACCGTGACCTCCTTGGAATGGACCGCCCGTTCTCCCGGGTTATTTACCCGCTGCGGTTCTTCATGTACCTGGTTACCCCAGTTCTTACGTTCATCTCACTTGCCCTGATAGTAGTAGGTCT
>JAQWDG010000307.1 GCA_028705545.1 Methanoregula sp.
CCTGGCAAATGTCATCATCCCCGGCCTCACGGTAATCTGGGACCGGGTCCTCGACCACATGGAGTGGTAAAATAAAAACACGGCAGGGGTGCTGTCATGCCCCTGCCGGCCTCCTTTTGTTATCCGCTGGACGCCCGGACCCCGCATCCCTTATTTCTCCCCAGGCACCTACCCTCGTCTCCCCGCCCGGTCAAGAAACACCCTCACCGCCGCAATATACTCATCCCTCTTCTCCAGATGGTGCTCGTGGGAAGCGCCTTCGAACACGATCATCTCTGAGCCGGGCAGGTTGTCCCGGTACCAGGCTGTTGTCGTCGGGGTGGCTTCGTCGTACTCCCCGCAGGTGAAGAGGACCGGGACCGCGATCTCCTTTAACCGGGCCACCCGGTCGTACGTACCGAGCGTCCCGGTGATAGTAAACTCGGGCCCCACATGTACCTGTACACGTCCGCTGCCAGCCGGTCGCATGTCCTCAGGAGGACATCGGGCCAGGGGTCGAGCCGGCAGACATGGGGCCGGTAGTACTCCATGAGTGCATCCTGGTATTCCGGTGCATCGTAGGTCCTGGCGGCTTCGTTATCGAGGATTGCCCTGCGGGACGTTTCGGGAAGTTGATCCACATGCGCCCGCTGGTCGGCACCCCAGCGCGACGCAGAGAGGCAGGGGCCGGAGAGGACCTGGCCCTGTACCCCGGTGGGCTTCTGCGTGAGCAGGTAGTCCACTGCAAGCATGCATCCCCAGGACTGGCCGAGAAGGAATACCTTTTCAAGACCAAGGGAGGCCCGGACTTCCCCGACCTCTTCTGCGAAACGTTCCACGGTAAGAAGCGATGTGCCCGATACCTTGTCCGAGTTCCCGCAGCCCAGCTGGTCGTAGAAGACCACCGGCCGGGTGTCGGCCAGCGCTGCAAGCGGGGTCAGGTAATCGTGCGGTGCGCCCGGGCCGCCGTGGAGCACGAGGAGCGGGGTACCCGGACGGTCGGCACCGCAGATCCGGTACCAGACGTTCCCGCCGCTCACCGGGATGGTCCCGGTCTTCTCATACAGGGCTGCTGCAGGAAGTTCAGGCACGGTCAGATCATCCCCGGCCCGATCTCCTCCTCCTTCCCGAGGTTGTCCGGGTGGATCTCCTGTCGGATCACGAGGGCAAGAATAAGTATCACAATTCCCAGCACAAACGAGCCGAGGAATGCGAGGTCAAAGCCTGCCGAGATCACCGTCTTCTGGATATCGGCCGGCGACAGCCGGGTCACATCGTGGTTTGCCGCAATCGTGGCAATCCCCCACAAGAAGATCATGTTGAAGACAGCGATCCCAAGGGTGAGCGGGGCGAACCGTTCGAGGCTCGTGAGGCTGGAAACCATTCCCTGCTTTGTTTTAGCCACCGCATTCATGATAAGGTTCGAGGCCGGTGTTACCATGAACCCGAGGCCAAGCCCGATCAACACCAGGCAGCCCACCACGTACACGAGCGCAGTATCGACATGAAGCCGCATAATGCAGAAGTAACCCGCGACAAGGAGGAGCCCTGCTGCGATACAGAGCTTTTTTGGGCCCACCCGGTTAAAGAGCATGCCGGAGAGGAACCCGGCGATCATCATCGCAACCGAGAGTGCCGTCAGGATAAGCCCCGCAGTCGAGGTATCGATACCGCGGATGTATTTGAGGTAGAATGGCAGGAGGTAGTTGATCCCCGCGTAACTGAAAAAGACGAGCGAGAGCAGGAGGTTTATGGCAAGGAAATTCTTGTTCTTAAAGAGCGAGAGGTCAAGGAGCGGATCGCTCGCCCGGCTTTCCTGCCACACGAATGCCGATAAGAGGAGGATCGTAAGCACCGAGAGTCCGAGGATGATCGGCGAGGTCCAGCCCATACTCTCGCCTTCCGAGACCACAAAGAGCAGGGAGGCAAGGCCGGTAAAGGCGAGCAGAGCGCCGGTCCGGTCGAAGCCGGCAAGGTTCCCTCCGCTCCCGGATTTCGGGATCACCTTTGCCCCTAAAATGACCGCAACGATCCCGATCGGCACATTGATGAAAAAGATCCAGTGCCACGACAGGTACTGGACGAGCACCCCGCCGATGGTCGGCCCGAGCGCTGTCCCGAGAGCGGCAAGGGTCATCACGATCCCCATGGCCTTTCCCTTCTGGTCCATCGGGATGAATGCCGTGACCATGGCAGGCCCGATTGCAGTGATCATCGCCCCGCCGATAGCCTGGAACATCCGGGATGCAACCAGGACCCCGAGAGAGTTTAAGATATCGGGCAGGAGCCCGCAGGCAAACGAGCCGAGGGTAAAGATGATAAACCCGACTAAAAAGACCCTTTTAAATCCGATGATGTCCGAGACCTTGCCAAAGACGAGCACGCAGCCGGCCATCACGAGCAGGTAGGCGGTCGCCACCCAGCTCACGGTCGTTGTCGAGACATTGAACGCCTCCGAGATGGTCGGGAGGGCGATGTTTACAATCGTGCCGTCAAGGGCCGCCATAAAAGTGGCAAGCGAGATCGACAAAATCAGCAGGGTATAGCCGGATCGGGCGGTACCTGTGGCGGGTTCGCTCATGAGAGGGAGGT
>JAQWDG010000047.1 GCA_028705545.1 Methanoregula sp.
CCGGTCCCGCCGGCAAAGGACTGGAAAAGACCGGTCTGCCAGACCGCGGCCATCAGGACAAACATTGCCGCAAAGAAGACGAGCGTGCACCAGTCGATGGCCCGGATTACGGCAAACCGCTCGCCCGAGAAGAGGAGGACCGGAAGGGCCGCAGCAAGGCCGATCAGTGGCAGCGGGACGGTGATCGCGCCGGTGAACAGGGATAACACAATATTTGCACCGGCAAGGGCCACGAGAATCGCAAGCGAACATTTGACGATCCGGGTAAGCGCCGGATCGGAAGGCCGGGACTCCTGTACGGGTTCAGGGGTGCAGGCCGGGGCTGCCTGCACGAGTTCCCTGCGGTAATACCAGCGGAGCACCAGCCACGCAACAGCGAGACAGACAAGGGTTGGGAGGAGCAGCCAGAGCGCAAACGTGACAAAAGGTGCAGCTATCCCGCCCCCGGTTGCAACGAGCAGGTTCTGGGGGTTCCCCACCGGGCTTGCAACGCTGCCGGTCGTGATCGCAAAGGCAAGGGCTAAAAGAAGCATCTTTTTTGGCAGTCGGGAGCCAGCCGCAAGACCGAGGACAAGGGGCGTCCCGATGATCGCGAGCGTATCGTTCATCAGGATCATCGAGAAGATCCCGAACCCGAAGATCACGAGAAAAAGGAGCTGGTCCGGCGTTTTAGCATGCCGGAAGAACCGGGCGGAGAGCTCGTCGAGATACCCGCTCCGGTACAGCGCCTCCCCGACCACAAACATCCCGAACAAAAAGACCATCACGCCGGCATTTATCGCGGCAAGGGCATCTGACGGGGAGATCTGGCCAAGGAGGAGGACGGCTGCCGCTCCCCCGAGCATGACCTGCCAGATCTTAAATGTGAACCTTCCCACCTGCCGCACGGCGATCAGGAGAAAAACCGCGGCGAGGACAACGATTGCGATATACGTGAAAAAGAGATTCTACACGAACGGTGATGAGGCTTGGCATCCACGGATCCTTAAAAGAATATCCGGAGGATGAGAGGGTTATGCCTTTTTTACCGTCCAGTGCAGGAGAACGCCGTCGTCTATCCGGGCGACCTCTGCAAGCGTGAGCCGGGCAAACTCGGTCTCTTTTATCCAGCCCGGGCCGTCCGCAGGTGTCGGGGCGTCTTTCCCGCCGATGACAATGCTCCCGACATAGGTATAGAACTCATCAACGAGGCCGGCCCGCACGAGGCCGGCGATCAGCGTCCCGCCGCCCTCCGCCATCAGGCTCCGGATCCCCATCGCACCGAGCTCGTCAAGGACGCGGGCAAGGTCGACTTCGGTTTCCCCGGCAACAATGACCGTCGCTTTCCCGCGCAGTGCAGCGACCCGGTCGGGATCGGCCCGGTCCGAGACTGCAACGACCCGCACCCCGTCTCCCTTGTTGAGGATCGATGCCGTGAGCGGTGTCCGCGCCCTGCTGTCGATCACCACCCGGACCGGGTGCTCCGGGCGCCCCTCGTCCATGCGCTGCTTTTTGAGGTCCGGGCTTTTTACCGTGAGCGAAGGGTCGTCGGCAAGCACCGTCCCGATCCCGACCATCACGGCATCGCATCCCGCCTTGAGCCGGTCGACCCGGGCAAAATCCTCCATCCCGGAGATCTTTACCTGTCGGCGCTCGCGGGTCGAGAGCTTCCCGTCTGCACTCATGGCCACGTTCACGATAACAACCGGACGCATACAGATCATCTTTGTGTTTCTTTTGGGTATTATACCCCGCCGGGAGGGTTTTTGGAGCGGCAATTTCCTCCGCAGTCGGGGAGGATTGGGAACCAATATATAAGAACAGGTGCAAAAGCAGGACTGACAATGGCAGTCATGTCAGCCCGCCAGCAGACAAAAAATCCCGGCAGGGATAACCTGTTGCGCGGGGGGCTGATCGCACTTTTCGCCGTTCTCGTTACCCTTTCTGCCATCGCGGCATTCCCCCTCGGCCTGAGCGGCCTTGTCTCCCAGCTCTATTATATCCCCCTCATCTATGCGGTCTATGCCTATCCCCGCCGGGGAGTAATCGTCTCGGCCATCTGCGCCTGCGCCTACGAGATTGCCGGTTACCTCTATTATTTCCCCGACCCCGCAAAACTGCTCGAAGTAACCGCCCAGGCTGTCATCCTTGTCGCAATCTCTGCGCTTATCGGTATCCTGCTCGACCGGATCGGCCGCGAAAAAGAACAGTACCACTCAGTTTTCGAATACTCGCAGCTCGGGATCGTGGTGTTCGACCGCGACGGGGGTATCATCCGACGGTACAACCCCAAGTTTTCCGGCATGCTCCAGTTCTCCGCGGAGGAACTTGCGGCGATGACCTTTACCAGTCTCCTCTATTCCCCGGGCGACGTGGAACGGTTCCAGGACCGGATCGCAAAAGAGCCGGTGAGCAGCGATTTCGAGACCCGGTTAAAGACGCACAGCGGGGCACCCTTCTGGGTAAGCCTCTCCTGGAGCCCGCTTGACAAAAATTTCACGAGCTGTACGGCAGTCAACATCAACTCACGGAAACTCGCGGAAAAATCGGTCAACGAGACCATGACCCGGTACCGGCAGCTCACCGAGAACTCGCCCATCGGGATCCTGATCGTCCAGAATGGAATAATACGGTACGTGAACCCGGCGTTCGGCCGGTTCGTGGGCGTTCCCCAGATGGAGCTTTTGGGAAAAGAACTCTGCCTGTTTGCCGGGGACCACGAGCACCTTGCCTGCCAGGAACGGATCGCTGCCTGGGAGAAACAGCGGATCGGTTCTGCCGTGAGCGCTCTTGCGTTCCGGACCGCCTCGGGAGAATTGCGCAGGACGGAGATCACCACCACGCCCATCCGGCACCTCGGCCAGCCGGCAACGCTCATCAATGTAATCGACACCTCGGAAAAACAGCGCCTCGAAGCAAAGATCGAACAGGACAACGAGCGCCGCCGGGGGATCCTCGCCACCGTTGCCCACGAACTCCGTACGCCCCTCCAGCCGATCATCGGGTACCTCGACCTCCTCCTTACCGATCCAAAGGAGTGGGGGATCACGGACGAGACGCGGAAAGTCCTCGAACGCTGCCTGACAAGCGCCGACCGTGAGCGCCAGATCATCAACCGGATGCTCGACCTTTCCGTCCTCGACTCGGGAAAGATCCAGCTCGCGATTGCCCCGATCTCCCTTGCCGGCCTCGTCCGCTCGGTTATCGAGACGAGCGGTTATGCGTCACATGCTTCGATTGCCGTGACGGTTCCCGACGATATGATCGTTCAGGCAGATTCGCCCCGGCTCTTTATCGTGATAGATTCGGTGCTCTCGAACGCCGTACGGTACTCTTCCCCGCCGCGCCATATAGCAATCACCGGAAGATCCGACAGTACCGATCCCTTCTGGCACCTTGCCATCAGCGACAATGGCGAAGGGATCCCGGCAGACTCGCTGGACTCGATCTTCGAGCCCTTCCAGCTCGCCGACGCCGGCCAGCTCTCCCGCAAGTTCGACCGGATCGGCCTCTCGCTTGCCATTGCAAAAAAGATCATGGACGCCCACGGCGGGGAGATCTCGGTCGAGAGTACTGAGGGAAAGGGCAGCACGTTTACCCTCCACATCCCGAAAAATCCCCCGGCCCGGAAGACCGGATAAACGGGTTTCCCCGGGGGTGTCCCCTCCGGGCCCGCATTCCCTTACTTTGGCGGGGCGGAAAATATCGGGATGAGCGTGCTTGCCTTTTCATCGGTGACAAAGAAGACGAGCGTATCGCCCGGCTGGAGTCGCTCTTCCGGTTCCGGCTGGGTGAACTTGAGGGTCCCGCGCCGGAACCCGAACTCCCGGATCCCGTAGCGCTCTTTTAAGTCCAGTTCCCCCACTGTCTTTCCGTCGGCATCCGATCCCGCCTCGACCTGCACGGTATGGATATGGGTCGCCTTAAAGAGCGTCTCGAAATTTTTCAGCCGGTTGTGCTGTTCGGGGTCTGTGCACCGGGTAAAGAGGGCGTTGCCCATCCGCTTTGTCCGCTGGATGATCCGGTTGATCTCGTCCTCGGGGATCTGGTAACGGCGCAGCGCACGGCTGAAGATCTCGAGGGCGGCCTCGAACTCTTCGGAGATCACTTCGTCGGCACCGAGATCGAGCAGGTGTTGTGCGTTCCTGACATGCCGGGTCCGGGCGAGGATATGCACGTCAGATGAGAGCTGGCGTGCCGTGTGGATGATCCGCGGGATCGCCTCCTCCTCGGAGACCGCAACCACGAAGGTCTTTGCCTGCATTATTCCTGCATGCAGGAGCACTTCCTCCTGCACGGCATCGCCGAAGATGAAATTAGGGCGGTAATGGGAGCGCTCCTGGCGGATGATCTCGGGGTTGATCTCGATCACCATATAAGGGATGCCGGCAAGCGTTGCCGCACGCGCCACGCTCTTTCCGGTGATCCCATAGCCGGCGATGATGATATGGTTGGAGATCGCCCCTTCGGGAGACATTTCTTCGGGGGAGAGGTTCTTTTCCCGCGCGATCCGGTTCGGGAACAGGCGGTAGAGCAGGTCGACCACGGTCGGCGACGCGAGCATGGCAAACGGCGTAAGGATCATGGTCACGATTGCGCCGGCAAGGAAGAGCTGGTAGACGGCCTCCTGTATCACCCCGGCATCGAGGCCGCTTTTTGCGAGCACAAAGGAGAATTCCCCGATCTGGGCAAGGGCAAGGCCGCAGAAGACGCAGATCCGCATTGGCATGCCGAGGATTGCTGCGGAAAACGCGCCGGTGATGATCTTGACAACGATGATCCCGACGATGATAAGCGCCACGTACTCCCAGTTCGCGAGCACGGTCGCCGTATTAAGGAGCATCCCGATGGAGAGGAAGAAGATGGCGGCAAAGACGTCGCGGAACGGTATGATGTGGCCGAGAGCGTCGATGTTATAATCAGATTCCCCGATGATAAGGCCGCCGATGAACGCCCCGAGCGTAAACGAGAGGCCGGCCTCGCTTGTCAGCCACGCAATCAGGATACAGATACCGGCAATGGTAAAGAGGAAGAGCTCGCGGCTCCGCTCCTTTGCGACCCGGAAGAGGAACCGGGGGATCACCCAGTAGGCAAGGACGATGATAACAAGGATGATCAGCGCGATCTTGGTGAGCTGGAAGGGGACGGCGGAGAGGTTGATGCCCCCTTCCTCTCCCGAAAGGAGCGGGAGGGCGAGCATCATGGGGATGATGGCGAGGTCCTGGAAGATCAAAATCCCAAGAAGCGTCCGGCCCTGGACCGTATCGACCTCGCCTTTTTCCTGGAGGATCTTCATCACGATAGCCGTGCTCGAAAGCGAGACGATGAAACCGAAGATGAGCGCCTCGTTAAACGGCATCTGGAAGGCGAGAGTAATTCCCGTGATCGCAACAATCGTCGTGCAGACCTGGACGATGCCGCCAATCAGCACCGCCCGCCACGAGCGCAGGATGGTCTGGAACGAAAATTCGAGACCAATGGTAAAGAGCAAAAGGACGATGCCGACCTCGCCGATCATATCGATGACCGTCTGGTCGGTGATAAGGCCCAGACCGAACGGCCCGACAACCATCCCTATGATGATGAAACTGACGATGCTCGGGAACCCGAATCGCAGGCCGATATAGAGCAAAAGGACGGCCAGAACAACGATACTGACGATCGCAAGCATGATCTCCATACGTGGACACCTTGTTGGAACAGATGGGGTATAGAGATTCAGCCATGGGGGATATTATAGGTTACGACGGTAGCGATAACCGCAGAGCAGTATAGTCCCGTCAGACCGTACACTCTCTTCGTGCCAAAACAACTTCAAAAAGAAAAATGCCCCAGCCCGGATTTGAACCGGGGACAACCAGATCTTCAGTCTGGCGCTCTCCCAGTCTGAGCTACTAGGGCAGGACTATAATGGTTGTCACTGGACATTAATAAATAATGTGCTTTCTCGGGTGCGCCTGAGAATACCCGGTTACCTCTTCTTTATCCCCTGCCATGCCAAGTAGTATATGAATGCCAAAGCCTCCCCGGACGGATGATGAGAAGGGCCTTTCTTCTGCCATCGCCTCGCGAACCGCACATGTCATCCACCTGACGCACAACGACTTCGATGCTGTCGGGGCCGATGCAATCCACCGGATGAAATATGGCAAAGACGGCGTGTTTACGATCTGGAGTTCGGTTGGGAAATTCACCGGCCTCCTCTCCCTTGTCGCGGCATCTCCCGGGAAAGGAGACACGCTCTCGATCTCCGACATCGGGTACCAGAAAGGGGCGGATACGCTCGCACAGAAAGCGCAGAAAAACGGCTGGGTGATCGAGTGGCGGGACCACCACCGCTGGCGCGAGGAGGAGATGGCCGCGATCCGGACCACTGTTTCGCTCCTCTGCGTTGATACGGAAGTCTGCGCAACCGGGATCGTTGCCCGCGACCTCATGCCCGGGAACGCGACAGCCGCAGAGGTCGCACGCATTGTCTGCGATTACGATCTCTGGAAACATACCGACCCCCGCTCAGCTGTCCTCGGGCAGGTCCTCCAGAGAAAGAAGAACCGGGACCATGTCCGCGACTGCCTTGTCAACGGGGTCTTCACCGATCCCGTGATCGAAGCCGAATACCGGGAGATCAAGGCCGAGATGGACGAAGCAATGGAAAACAGTCTCCGGCACGCCACCTTTGCCGGGAAGAAGTACCGGATCGTCTTTGCCCCGCTCTACGGCTACCCGAGCGAGACCGCCCACTATATCCGGAACAAGAAGAAGACCGATATCGAAGTAATCATCGGGAAAGACGGCAAGTTCTCGCTCCGCTCGGTCCCTCCCATAAGTCACCTGATCGCCCGGGAGTTCGGCGGCGGCGGTCACCCCAATGCCGCGGGGGGATCCTTCTCGTTTACCGTGATCGAACGGTTCACCTGGTGGCTTTTCAAGAAGAGCAAACACTTCGATGCATTTGTCCGGATTGCAGAGCAGTACTAACCTTCCCCTTCATTTTTATTCACCTTTCCAAAAGCCCAAACCTTATATGTCCGCCGGGGAAACCGGGAGGAATATGCGAATGAAATACTCCTTATTCTGTGTATTCCTGATTCTTCTTGGCCTGTTAGCGGTACCGGCCCTCGCCTCCGCACCGGCCGGAGGATCCGGGTGGCTGACCATCAACTGCAACGTTGACGGCGCAAGCGTGTACCTCGACGGCACCTACAAGGGAACGATCTCGGGAGGTTCTCTCGATATCGGGAACGGTGTCGATGCATCCACCTATAAAGTAACCAAAGACGGCTACTACGATGCCACCGGCAGCGTCAACTACGTGCCGGGCGGCGATGCAAACATGGAGATCACCGTTACCCTCGAAGCAAAACCGACCGGCAGCGGCAAGGGATGGATCACCGTGTACTCCGATGTGAACGGCGCCTCGGTCTCTTTTAACGGCGTGACCAAGGGCACCATCTCGGGAGGCAGCTTCACGCTCGAAGTCTCCACGACCGGCACGCCCTATACCACGTACTCGGTCTCGAAGTCCGGGTATTACACCTACACAGGATCCGTTACCATGCCCTCCAACGACCAGACGGTCACCCTGTATCCCGAGCTTGTGCCCATACCGGTAACGGCGCCCACGACCGCGGTCACGACAACGCTCATCGGCGGCGATACCGGGTATTACCAGTTCCATTGCAATGTGAACGGGGCCTCCGTCTCCCTTGACGGGACAAACAAAGGTATCATTTCAAACGGCGTCCTGACCGTCACGGTTTATACCACGGGTACTCCCTACAAGACCTATTCGGTGAGTGCAAACGGGTACACCTCCGTCTCCGGCACCCTGCCGACAACCCCTGCCAGGGGACAGACGCAGGACGTCTATGTCACCCTCTCCGCCTCCTCGTCACCGGTAACGGAGACCGCGACCGTCCCGCCCGCCGGTTCCGGGCAGGGCACCTATGCGGTTTACTGCAACGTTGACGGCGCAAACGTCTACTTCGACGACACCTTCCAGGGCACGATCTCAAACGGCGCCCTCTACGACTCGGTCCCGGTGACCGGGACGCCGTTTACCACCTACCGGGTGGAAAAGGACGGGTACGTGACCGCCTCGGGCTCGATTGTCCAGCACCCGTCAGCAGGCGAGATCGTCTCCCTGCATGTCAATCTCGTAAAATCCACGACAACCGCTGCGACCGCTGCACCCACCACAAAGCCATCCCCGCTGCCAGCGACCGTAGTCCTCTTTGGCCTTATCGGGGCGGGAATGATCGTCGCTCTCGCCTCCCGCAGGGATCGCAGGTAACATTCCCAGCATGGCCGGCCCTTCGGGCGGCCCTTTTTCTTTTTATCCGCCGGGATTTCCAACGGTAAATGCCACTTTCGCAAACGAGCAAGCCTTTATATCCAAAAATGTAATGTAAACGCGACACTATATGAAATTCAGATACCTTGCAATCGGATTTCTCTGCGTCGTATGCCTGGCCGTAATGCCGGCGCAGGCATTTACGGCAAAGACCCTTACCATATCCCTCGACCAGAATGGCAATGCACAGGCTGACATGCAGTACGACCTCTCCCTTGCCGAGCAGGCTGCCATCTTCTTCCACGCAGCAGACCCGGCACAGCTGCTCCAGAACGCCCTCCAGGAGAACCTCAACCGGCCGGTGACGGTCGGGAAAGCTGACCTGTCCTCTGCCGATGTAACCATCGGATCGTTTGCCGAGGTCACCACGAATGCCGGGACGACCACCATGACGACCCCGGCATTCTCCTTTGCTGCGGCACAAAAAGCGGTAAAGAACGAATGGTATGCCCCGCTGATTTCAGCGGACTTCGCACCGCAAACAACGACTATCACCTTCCCCGACGGCTACCAGTCATCCTTTGCAGACCAGATCAGTATCCCGTCGGTCGCCCACACAATAGCATAATATTCCCGAATTTTTTCTTTTTTCCCGGCTCCCTTTAACGGCCGTTTTGATCCCCGAAAGAAGTACCGATCTATAAAAACTTTTATCTGGACGCCCGCGAAGGGTTCTAGTGTTGCCTATGGCTGTAGATGTTGTAACTGTTGAAAACGTCGCCAGTGTCAAGTGGGGATCGCTTGTCCTCCTGGGCGCACTTGCCGTGATATTCGGACTCCTTGTAGTACTCTTCCCGACCGTGTCGGCAACCGTGCTCATCGAACTGATCGGGATCCTGATCATCCTGCTCTCGTTTTCCGCCCTCGTACTCTCCGCTCTCTCTCCTGGCGGCTGGAAGTCGTCGGCGCTCCTTGCGGTCCTTGCCATCATCGGGTTCTTTGTCGGGATTGCAACGATCATCCATCCCTTCGTGATGGGACAGGCACTTGCCATTATTGCCGGCATTGCCCTCTTCCTGGGCGGGCTTATCGGACTGGTGGTTGCAGTCGGGGAAAAGACGATGATGCACCGGGGCCTCTTTGCCCTCCAGGGTATCCTTGCCATCATCCTCGGGCTGATGATCTGCGTCCTCCCGCTTCTCGGAGTTGCCCTGATGGTGATCTGGGTCGGCGTGATCCTCGTGGTATACGGTATCATCGGGATTGTACTCGGGTACTGCATCCGTTCGCTTGATGCGGCATAACTATACCTTTTTTTGGTTTTTTTCCGCTGTCGGACGCTGACGTGTCCTGTCGGGAATCAAGACGAGGAGGAGCTTCGCGCTATAAACAACGAACAGAGCCACAGGCCGCTGCATGTGGTTGTCTTGTTCTGGCTAGCGGCAGATAAGCCGTAAAGAAAAAAAGAAGAGATGAAAAAAATCCATTACGCCCTAGTCGAGCGGGATCGTTTCAAGCTGGGAAACCAGTTCCCAGATCCGGGTCCGTGCATGAATAGGCATATTGGGATCGTTGGAGATTTCATCGATTTTTGAGATTGCTTCAGCAGCGCGCAGGCCCATGGCCTTGGTGTTGTTGGAGAGCAGCATCCGGGTTTCGTCTGCAACACGCCGGATATTTCGGGGGATAGTGCTGTCTTCCTGAATGTGCTGCAGCATCAGGATACAGTTTTCCATTGTTTTTTCGGGATTTGGCATGGTATCACCTACCGGGTACCTGTAGTTAATACGTTCAACTCGCATATATAAGTTGGATATTGGATCAGACGGTGAGATGATGGCAGAGAGAAAAGACGACGAGATCATGGCCGAGTACCTCCTTAAGGGAGGAAAGATGCTCGAAAAGACCTGCCCCGTATGCGGGTGCCCGATGTTCGAGTACAAGAAAAAGACCTTCTGCGTGGTCTGCGCCGAGAAGAGCGCGGCAAAAGAATCCGCGAAGGCCGTAAAAGTTCCTGCTGTGCCGACAGCAGTGCCCCATTCCCACGAACACGGCGCCGGCTGTTCCTGCGGCGAGGATCACGGGGATGAGCCCTGCTCCTGTGAAGAGGGGGACGGGAACATGCTTGCCGAAGAGATTGCGATGACGATCCACGCGCTCTGCGAACGGATCAATAACGAGAAAGACCCCAACCATATCCTGACGCTGATGACCGCGGTAAAGACCGGGTCGGAAGCGCTTGAGATTTTGTGCCGGCTTTAAACCCGGGCCACATCTTTTTTTTGATCGCGGGGATTTTGCGACATTCCGG